>JAESUI010000061.1 GCA_016763135.1 Flavobacteriales bacterium | reverse complement strand
GCAGGTCCAATTGCTCCAGCAGGTCGATAGCTCCAGCAGGTCCAATAGCACCAGCAGGTCCAATAGCTCCAGCAGGGCCAGCAGCTCCGATAGCACCAGCAGGTCCAATTGCTCCAGCAGGGCCAGCAGCTCCGATAGCACCAGCAGGTCCAATTGCTCCAGCAGGGCCAGCAGGTCCAATTGCTTGAACCCATGCAGCACCATCCCAGTACCAATAACCAAGAGCCCCACCTGTCATAGCAGCATTTGTATTATATACTAATAAACTTGTTGCAGGAGCAGCAATAGTAATTACATCAGTAGTAGATGTAAGAGCTACTCGTGGCATTAAAAGCCCTTTATCAGGGTAATCAATATCAAGTGCAGCAGATGCATTTGGTACTGCGCCTGTAGTGTTAATCCCTATGTTTTGCGCAAAGGCAAATGCAGAAAATGATGTTAAAATTAATGTTAGAAATAAATTTTTCATGTGTTTTGTGTTAATTTAAAATATTGTTTTGTTCGTTTTGTTCGTTTTTTCTTTTTTCAAATTCAGACGAATACCCTGAGGTATTATCTCAACAATAGTATTCAGACGACAAAATTAATAAAAGGTTGCATATATCTTTTAATTAAGAGAATAAAAAAACCCCAACAAAAAGTTAGGGCCTTAAAATTTATTATTTCGGTAAAATCAAATTATTATTCTGCAGCAATTTTAAATTTAATAATAAACTCATCATTTATCATTTTATCGCCTAATCCTTCAAAGAATTTTCCGGAGCCATATTTAATATCATACAAGGTTCTGTCTACTGACATTTCAGCATAAGCCCCTAATTTCCCATCTTTCATTTCTATTGTAGCAGGAAATTCTATAGGCTTAGTAATTCCTTTAATTGTCAAATTACCAGCTATAGTGTATTTACTCCCTTCAATATTTCTAACTGAAGTAATATTTAACGTTGTTGTTTTATGATTTTTTATATCAAAAAAATCAGCAGAACTTAAATGGCCTATTAATTTTTTAGCATATTCTTCATTTAGGTCGGAACAGGCCATACTTGTCATATCAATAACTATTTTACCGCCTGTAAGGTTTCCATCGTGTAAATGCAGAGAACCCTCTTTTATGTTTATTGTTCCTGAATGTTGTCCAGTTACTTTTTTTCCTACCCAGTCAACACTACTAACTTTTGTGTTAATTGTTAAGTTAGACTCATTGTGTGTAGGATAAGATTTAGTTGTAAAAGCCGCAAGAGCCATTATACTTAAAAATAGAATTCTTTTTTTCATCATGTTAGGATTTAAATTTTTTATTACAAATATATGTATATACATTAAATGTTTAAACATTTAATAGGTAAAATATTTTTACCTACTCGAATAATCAATTTCTATGCCAAGGAATAATGTGTTAATCTATTCTTTTTTTCCAGATTTGGTATTTATATATGTAGCCTTTTTCGTTGATGTAATAAATGTATTCGATTTCAACAATTTTTTTAGGAGTTAATGGTTTGTCTTTATCGAGAGCTATTTTTTTTCCAAAGTACTCCTCTCTAACCTTGTAGATATATACTTCCGCATTATCAAAAATTTTAATTTCCTTAGCAATGCCTTTTGCAGCGATTAAATCATTTTTTGTTTGACCGATAAATGGGCTGTCAAAAGTTTGTGGACCTGTTGGTGTGCAAAAAAGAAGGCTTAAGGATAATAAAAGGATGATGTATATCTTCATGTCACCCATAAAAGTAACATTTTAAATGAGTTATAAAAACTAACAATACTGTTAATGTGAAACAGTAAAGCGTTTTGTTATTATTTCATTATCTATTTCTAGCTGTATGATATAAATACCATTAGCTAACATATGAGTGTCTATGGTTAAAGATGTTTTTCCATATGAGATAGATTTTTTCATTACTTCACCTATGCTATTGTAAATCTTTATACCGACAGTTTTTGTAATATCCTTGTCTAAAGTTATGTTAATAATATTATCTGCAGGGTTAGGAAAAACATTAACTAAGCTTGAAATTATATTTTCTTGAATAGAAATAGCTTGTATTACGGTAATAGTAGTATATACAGTGTCAGTACACCCTCCGTTAGATGCGATTAACATAACCGTATAAACCCCAGGCCCGGTATAAGTGTAAATAGGATTCGGAGCATTGTCAGAACCTCCGTCACCAAAATCCCAAACAAACCCAACGGCATTTGTACTTAAAGTCGAAAAGAATTGAATATCTCCTCCATTAGGGTTATCTAAATCTAAAGTGTCATTTGGGGATGAGTTAGACATGTCTGCAAAAGGAGAGATGCTTACTGCAACTATAATGGTATCTGTTTTTTTACATCCATTAGCATCTTCTCCAACAACCCAATAATTAGTTAGAACCGAAGGAAAAGCTAACGGAGATGATATTGTGGAGTCTGTTAATGTCGATTGAGTATTCCATGTATAGGTTATACCGCCTGTTGCCGTCAATTGAATGGAGTCTCCATTACAGACATTAATGTCAAATCCAGCATTAATATTTGGCAAACTATTTACAGTTACGACTTGTGTCCCTGTGTTATTACATAAATTAGAGTCTACAATATCAACAGTGTAATTTCCTGAATTAAAAACAGTTATAGACTGAGTTGTATCCCCTCCTGGCAGCCAATTGTAAGAGCCAAGGTTAGTCGCAGTTAATGTTGTAGAGTCCCCCATACAAAAAGTAGTAGGGCCACTTGATGTAATTGTACTTAATGGTAAAGGGTTAACCGTAACAACAACAGTGTCAAAATCTGTACACCCTAGTGCATTTGTTGCAGAAACAATATATGTTGTGGTTACTACAGGGAAAGCGAATGGGTTAGCGACAAAGTTGTCACTAAGTCCTGTCGCTGGAGTCCATAAGTACCCGATACCTCCAGAAGCACTTGCATTTAATTGGATGGTGTCTCCGATGCAAATTTCAACATCATTTCCTCCATTTGTAGTAAGTTGACACCACTTGATTGTAGAAAAGTCTTGACTTGATGTCGCGCTATTACTTGATCCAGTTACATAAATACTTTCTGAAGCATCTATTTCCATTGCAAAAGCTTGATCATTATTGCTAGAGGGACCATCAAATCGAGCCTCCCATAATATCCCTCCATTTCCAGTGTCATATTTTAGAGTTAAATAATCGTTGTTTGTTCCGTTTCCAGCACTATATCCAGTAATATATAAATCCCCAGAGCTTCCTAATCGCATTTGTTGACCAGCGTCATACCCGCTTGAAGGGCCATTATAGGTGTCTTGCCACAATAAATTTCCTAAGGGGTCATATTTCATTGTCACAATATTTTCTGCAGTACCTCCAGCACCCATGCTTCTTCCTGTTACATATACATTTTGGTTTTGGTCAGTGAGTAAATCAAAAGCCTTATCTTCATCATTCAAAGGGCCGTCATAATTGATTGCCCATTGTTGTGCTCCTGTAGAATTATATTTAATAGTAACATAATCATTTTCAGTTGCTATACCTCCATAAGTAGCTCCAGCTACGTAAACATTATTTGCGTTGTCAACAAATAATGCTTCTGGTACATCAAAAAAACTTAAAACACCATTGTATCTAGATACCCATTGTTGAGTTCCACTATTGTTATATTTTATTGTTGCAATATCTAAATCTGTTCCACTACCTAGGCTGTGACCACTCACATAAACGTTAAAAGAGGCGTCTAACTTGATTTGAGTTGCAGCATCAAGGCTATTGCCTGGGCCATTGTAAGATGTTGCCCATTGTTGAACTCCTGCAGAATTATATTGTATGGTTACGAAATTACTCCCTTGCCCACTTGCATTACTAGATCCAGTTACATAAGTATTCCCTAAGTTATCTATTGCAAGAGCATAGGCTTCATCAAACCCGTTTCCAGTTCCATTGTAAAGTGTTGCCCATTGTTGAACTCCAGTAGAATTATATTTAATGGTAACATAATCGTAGTTTGGACCTGAAGAAGCAGTATAACCAGTAACATAAACATTGCCACTAGCATCAACGGCAATATCTCTAGCTTCATCCAATGCGCTAGCACTACCATTAAAAACAGAAGTCCATAATTGATTTCCTAAAGCGTCATATTTTATAGTTACGATATCAAACCCATTTGCTCCATTAGTATATGAGGTGCCTGTAACGTAAACATTACCACTAGCATCAATAGCAAGTTCTTTACCTACATCAGCATTTAGTCCCGCACTTGTATAGCGAGCTTCCCACAATACATTGATTTGTGCATCAATTGTAGAGCAGGAAAAAATAGCGAATACGGATAAAAATAAAGCGTTAATTAATTGTATCCTTGTAATATTAAGTTGCATAAGTTGCTAAAGGTTAATAAATTTTAAAGTAGCAAAGATAAATAAAATATTACTTTGGGCAAGTTCAATAAATAACTAGTGTAGACGAATGTGTTGAATTTATCGATAATTAGTATAAGTCTAGTAATTTTTATAGTTTTGCCTTTTGAATTTGCACACACAAATGAAACTTAAACAGTTATTATTAATATTAGTACTCCTTTCGGCTCCCTTTTGGGCTAATGCGACCCATGTTGTTGGAGGGTCTTTAACTTATGAGCATTTAGGAGGTTCTACATATCGACTCACTATTAAAATGTACAGAGATTGTGGTCCAAGTAGTGTTAATTTACCTACTAGTGCAACTGTACAAATAAGACAACCTAACGGGGCGACTTATGCTAATGTCATTTTACCAAGAACACAAGTTTCTATTCTAAATCCTCCGATTGATACCTGTGCATTTGATCCAGGGGTTTGTGTAGAAGAGGCTATTTACACATCGATTGTTAACAATCTACCTCCTAATGCCGGTGGCTACCATTTGTTCTATCAGACTTGCTGTAGAAATAATAGCTTAGTTAATGTAAACAACCCTCTTGGGTCGGGCTCTAGCTATTATAATTATATTCCAGATAATAGTTTACTACTTACAAATTCTAGTCCTCAATGGAAGAATTTCACTCCAGTATTTGTGTGTCAAGGCAATCCTTTAGTTTTTGATCATGGCGCTACAGATAAAGATGGAGATTCTTTAGCTTATGCTTTTTATAATCCCTTTGATAATAATGCTCCTACCTTTCCTGGGAATGTTGCAACATTTACTCCAATCGGATATAATGGAGGTTATACATTTAATAACCCACTAGGCGGTGGTGGTTTTGCGGTAAATCCAACAACGGGTGTAATAACGGGTGTTCCTCCAGCTTTAGGGCAATACGTGGTAGGGGTTAAAGTTGATGAGTTTAGAAATGGAGTTTTGATAAATACTGTTTATAGAGAGTTTCAATTTAATGTATTAAATTGCCCTCCAATACCTATGCCTGGAATTGCACCAGTAACAGGTTGTTCGGGCTTGGCAATTAATTTTACCAATACAAGTACTCCTTTAGCAGGAAATTCTTTTTATTGGGATTTTGGAGATCTTTCTACAACTGCAGATAATTCAACGTTAACTAATCCAACATATGCTTATCCAACAATTGGAACATACATTGTTATGTTGGTGGCACAAGCAGGAACGCCTTGTGCAGATACTATATATGATACTTTAACTGTTTCTGGACTTACACCTAATTTTACTTTATCAGATTCAACTTGCGTGAATGATCCAGTGAATTTCTTTGATTCTTCCGTTCCAACTGCAAATGCTACAGTAAATAGTTGGTTTTGGAATTTTGGAGATGGAGGATCAGCTGTTATTCCAAATCCTACATATACTTATACTGTTCCAGGAACTTATACCGTACAGTTAATTACAGGAACAACAGCAGGATGTATAGATTCTATCACGAAAAATATTTTTGTCCAATCATTACCAATAGCGTTTGCTACGGATACTTTTGCGTGTTTAAGTAACCCTGTAACTAATTTAAACGGAAGTGTGTTTGGTGCATCGGGTGGATTATGGGTTGGAGCCGGAACTTTTAACCCGGGAGCAAATGATTTAAATGCTGCTTATACACCAACTGCAGGAGAATTAGCAGCTGGATTTGCTACAATTATACTTTCTACAACTGGTAATGCTCTTTGTCCTGCTGCTTCTGATACTATGATATTGAATTTTTCTATAGGAATTACAGCTAACGCAGGAAACGATATTTCTGTATGTAAAGACAGCATCTCTGTTCCTTTGGCGGGAACGATTATGACAGCCTCTGGTGGTCAGTGGATTTCAAGTGGAACAGGAACATTTGTGCCTAATCCTTTTGATTTAAATGCTGTTTATGTTCCGAGTTCTGCAGATACTGCTGCTGGTTCTGTAACTATTTATTTAAATTCAATAGGAAATGGAAACTGCGTGCCTGATTCAGATACAATATTAGTTACGTTTACAACAACACCTACAGCATCAATATTATCGAACGATACAGCTTGTGCGGGGAGTATTTTTATTCCAATAAGTGCAAACTCAACTACAGGGGCTGGTTATTGGCAAACAATGGGTTCTGGATTTTTCTCTCCGAATGATTCTTTAAATACGACCAGTTATTTTGCAGATTCGTTAGATAATTTTATCGGAAACGTAACTTTAGTATTTACATCTACTAACAATGGAGGTTGCCAGAGTTTCTCTGACACATTGAATGTAGCTTTAATTCCTGCACCAACAGCAGACTTCTCTTTTATTTCTGTTTGTCCAAATGATACAGTATTTTTTAATGACTTATCAACTTTTGTAGACCCTATTGTTTCTTGGAATTGGGACTTTGACAATACTTTTATTGATATCAATCCGAATACATCTACAGTTTATGATTCAGCAGGAACGTATAATGTTAGTTTAATTGTTTCTTCAACAAATGGATGTGTGGACACATTAATTCAACCAGTACTGGTGTATGCATTTCCAACTGCAAATTTTGGAGTAAATGGAGTTTGTGAAGGCGTGAATAGTTTGTTTTTGGATTCATCAACTGTTAATGGTTCTACAATTTCTTTATGGATGTGGGATTTTGGTGATGGAGGAAGTGATACAACACAAAACCCAGTTTATGCCTATTCTAATAGCGGGACATACACTGTTAATTTAATTGTTCAATCAGCACAAGGATGTTGGGACACGATTACTGGTCCAGTTTCAATTCAAGGACCTCCTACTGCAGGGTACTCAAGTACACCTGCCTCTGTTAAAGTAGATGAGAATTTTAGTTTTTTAGATGCTTCGTTTACTAATATTATTAGTTGGTATTGGGATTTTGGAGACACTCTTGGAACGTCAACAGACCAACACCCTACCTATAGCTATTCCGCAGCAGGAAACTATTTAGTTTGTTTAAGAGTAATAGATACATTTGGGTGTATGGATTCACTTTGTGATGAAGTAATTGTATTTATGCCTCCTGCAGTTCCAAATGCATTCTCTCCGAATGGACAAGGTGCTAATAATGTATTTAGTGTTTTGGGAGGGCCTTATAAGGAGTTAGAGTTTAGAATTTATAATAATTGGGGAGAATTAATTTTTGAATCAAATGAACAAAGTAAAGGTTGGGATGGAACACGAAATGGAATAGAGCAGCCAATAGGCGTTTACATCTTTACTGTAAGAGCAATTACATTAGATGACGAAAACCATACAATTAAAGGAGACGTAACATTATTGAGGTAGTGGTGAGATTGAAAAATTTATATAATGTTTTAGCTTTAATTAGCTTTATTTTGGTTGGCATAAATTCTAATGCTCAAGATTTTCATTTATCGCAACATGATGCAGCACCATTGAATTTGAATCCGGCTCTAGTTGGACAATTTGATGGTAAATATAGGATTCATGGGCATTATAGAACTCAGTGGGGTAGCTTATCATCTAAATCATATAAAACTGGTGCAATTTCTTTTGATATGCCTTTTGATAAAATGGCATTTGGGGCTCAAATAATTAATAGGAGAGCTGGTGCTGGAGATTATAATGCTTTAGGTATTTTATTAAATGCGGGCTATAGTTTTACTATAGATCAAGCAAAAACACATAAGTTTTCAATAGGATTACAAGCTGGAGCAATTCAAAAAAGTGTAAACTTTGATCAATTATATTTTGAAGAACAGTATACTACTGTTGATGGTGGTTCTTTTGACCAATCATTACCAAATGGAGAAACATTTGGTAATTCTAGTTTTTGGTTGCCGGATGTAAATGTTGGAGTAGTTTACTATTATGGTAAAGATCCAATGAGAATTAATCCTTTTATCGGAGTTTCTGCATTTCATTTAACCCAACCAAACGAAACATTTTACGGAGAAAAAAGTAAATTACCTATTCGTTATATAGCACATGGTGGAGCAAAAGTAAACTTATCAGAAAAGATACAATTAATGCCAAAGTTATTGTTTATGCGTCAAGAAAATGCTCAAGAAATTAATTATGGCTTAATGTTACACTATCATCTTAAGGGTGCTATTGTTTTATTCGGCCCGACTTATAGATCTTCTGATGCATTTATCTTAGAAGCTGGGTTGAAAATAGGAAGCTATGAAGCTAAAATTGGTTATGATTTTAACACTTCAGAATTAAGTGATTTTTCTGACGGGAAAGGTGGCTTTGAGATTTCGTTAACGTATATTCCTAGAATATTTAAACCAAACCCAATTAAAAATTGTCCAAGGATATGAGATTGAAGGGAGGGTTATTTATATTGTTTGTTTTAATAGGACAGTTACTTTTTTCACAAAGTAAGAATGAGATTATTGAGCAAGGTGATAACGCGTATAAGAATGAGAATTATGCATCAGCAGCTTACTTTTATAAAAAAGTTATAGATAAAAAAGGTGTTTCAAGTGGTTTGGTTCATCCATACGAAGCAAGAAGCTGGGTGGCTCCACCAAAAAAAAGTAAAGCAGAAAGAGATTCTTTAGAACAAGAAGATGTAGACACAAATTCTTATGGAGATAACATCGTTGTGCTTCATAAATTAGCAAACTCTTACCGAAAGAACCATGATTATTTAAATGCTGAATTGTGGTATTCTATAGCTGTAAAATATCCTATTGACGAGATTGATGAAGACTTACAAAGCTCAAGATTATGGTATGGAGAAGCCTTAATGAAGAATGAAAAATATGATGAAGCAGTAGTTCAGCTTGAAGAATTTAAAAAAGAAACTCCTGATATGGAACTTTCTAAAAGGGCTGATAAAGATATTATTGGTTGTTATTTTGCACAAGACGGAAGTTCAACAAATGCTGAAGTAACTGTTACGCCAAGTGATTCAAGTATGAATTTTGGAACATCCAGTTATGGGGTTAATTACTTTGGAGATGAAATGACAATTATTTTTTCTGCAGCTGGACCCGGAGGAACTGTAAAAGATGAAAAATCTAAAGAAGAGAGTAGATACTTGAGTGATTTTTATGTTGCTCAAAATTTTATGGGAGAGGGATATGCTTCCCCGACTAATTTTAACCCACCAATAAATTCAGAGAACAATGAAGGGGCTGGTGTTTTATCTATAGATAGAACAACTTTTTATTTTACTAGAAGATCAGCCGTTAACAATAAAGAAGTCGGTATTTGGGTAAGTAAAAACTTTAATAACCAGTGGTTGCCGCCTTTAAAAATAGATGCAAAGGTGAATATGGAAGGGTATAAGTCTATGCATCCGGCATTATCTATGGAAGGAGATATTCTTTATTTTTCATCAAATAGACCCGGAGGAATGGGAGGTATGGATATTTGGTACTGTAATATTGATGATTACGGAGGACTTAGTGACCCTATAAATATGGGTCCTTATATTAATACCCCAGGAGATGAAGTAACACCTTTCTTTAATTACTTCACAAAAACGTTATATTTTTCCTCTGATGGATCAGGGGGGATAGGTGGATTAGATATTTATAAGACAGCTTATAATGAAGATGAGGACTCTTGGAGCAATCCTAAGAACATGGGTAAACCTTTTAATTCGAGTAAGGATGATGCTTATTACATCATCAATAAGAACCAATCTCAAGGGTTTTTGTCATCGGATAGAATAATTTGCGATTGCGGAGATGAATATGAGGGGTCAGTATATTGTTATAAAATATTTGAATTTGGTCAACCAGAACAAGTTTTTACACTAAGTGGAACTGCTTTTAATGCAGAAACAGATGAAGTTATACCAAATGCATTAATTACGTTTAAAGACATTAGAGGTAAAATGGACCCTGTTTTTATTACAACTGATGGAGAAGGAAATTATAAAAGAGACTTAGAAGTTGGTTGGGATTTATTTATTAAAGCCCAAAAAGCTAAGTATTTTGGAGATGCAGCAAACCTTACAACAAATGGATTGACAGAATCAAAACATTTTGTTCAAGATTTCTTTTTAACACCTATTCCATTAGGAGAATTAGAAATCCCTGGAATTGAATACGATTTTGATGCAGCAACATTACGACCTAAATCTAAAGAAATCCTTGATAAGTTAGTAGAATTCTTACAGCTTAATGATAATATCACAATTGAAATTAGATCACATACCGATTCAAGAGGAAATGATGATTATAACTTAAAACTTTCAGACAAGAGAGCCGCTTCAGTTGTTAAATATCTTATCGCTCATGGAATTAATAAAGCAAGGTTAGAATCTAAAGGAATGGGTGAAACTGAACCATTAGATGATTGCTCTAAATATGATGATTGTGGAGAAACAGGTAAAGATGATTGTGATTGTCATCAAAAAAATAGAAGAACAGCCTTTAAAACTACAAGTGAAGATTTTAACAATGTTTTTAAAGGAAAATAGCACTCCTTCTTACCTATCTTAATATTTCTGTATCCTTTTTCTTTTTATGTATTATATACATAGAACCTTTAAAATTACCTATCCGAATTTTTATAATTCGATTTAAAAAGGTTCGGTATCCTGCGCAGTGATACTTTTTTGACCACCCTCTTTTTGGGTGTTTAATGGATAACTATTATCCAAACTAAAAAGTATTGTTTAACTAAAAATTTAAAATTATGAGCGGAGGAAACCTATCACCACGACAAAAAATGATTGGAATGATGTATTTAGTGTTAACAGCACTATTGGCATTAAATGTATCTAAAGATATTTTAGATGCATTTGTTTTGATTAATACAAGTTTAGAAAACACAGTAGTTAATTATAATGAAAAAAACGAATCGTTGTATTCGGATTTTAATGTAGCAAAACAATTTGACCCTGTTAAAGTAACTCCTTTTTGGAAGAAAGCTCAAAAGGCCAAACAATCTTCTTTTAAGCTAATTAACTACATTAAAGACCTGCAAATCAAACTACTTAAAGAGACAGAAAAAATCACAGAAAATGAAGCGGATACTTTACAATTAAAATTTGTAAATGCTAAAGATAACTATGATATACCAACCAATATAATGATTGGTCAAAGTGAAGATGGCTCTAATGGGTTAGCACGAGAGTTGAAAGATAAATTATCAACATATAAAACAATGATGCTAAGTTTATTTAATAAAAAACAGCAAAAACTATTAAATATTAATTTAGAAACAGATGATGTAATATCGAGTTCAGGAAAAGAAAACTGGGAGATGGGGAACTTTTATCATACACCTTTAGCTGCTACAATTACAATTTTATCAAAGATACAAACCGACATAAAAAAAGTTGAATATGATGTTGTGAGTGCTCTTCTACAAAAAGCAGGAAAAAAACAATTTAATTTTGATACAATAATAACGAGAGTGATACCAAGTTCTAACTATGTTTTATTAGGAGAAGATTATAAAGCAGATGTTTTTTTAGCGGCTTTTAGCACCACTCAAAATCCTGAAATATTGATAGGAGAATATGATTCTACAAAAAACGAGCTAGTTTCCGTAATAGATTCTATTCCAGTTAATAATGGGTTAGGGCAGTATACGGTAGCTACAACTAGAGAAGGGATTTTTAGTTATGAAGGAGTGTTGAAATTAAAAAAACAAGGTGGAGGAGTAGAAATTTTCCCTTTTAAATCGGAATATATTGTTGCTAAACCGAGTTTAGTAGTTTCTCCAGATAAAATGAATGTATTTTATATAGGGCCCAAAAATCCAGTTTCTATTTCTGTTCCCGGAGTTGCATCAGAAAATATTAGAGCAACTATTTCTGGTTCGGGGAATCGAATAAAAAAGACATCAAATGGTAAATATGAAGTAAAATTGAGCACAGGATCCCCTCGGAATGTAAATGTAAATGTTAGTGCTATCATGTCTGATGGAGAAACACGAAGCATGGGAAAAAGGGTCTTTGTAGTAAAAAAATTGCCAAAACCAGAAGTCTCTTTTTTAAATAAGTCGGGAGAATTTTCAATAAAAAGAAACAAGATGGCTACGTTTCCAATAGTAAAAGTAGATTATGGGCCAAGCTTTGTTTTCAATGGTCTACCCTTAACGGTTACAAATTGTTTGGTTGAAGTATATAGAAATGGAAGTAGAGTCTTTGATGAATCTAAAATGAAAGACAAATTTATTACCGAAAAAACAAAAAGGTTTTTTAGAACAAGATTAAGAGTAGGAGATAAGGTATATTTTTCTAAAGTTGCGGTTAGAGATGTGAATGGTCAAATACAAGGGTTATCTGGAATGATAATAACTATAAAATAAGGTTATTGTTCGGAATCTATAGAGGCTTCATCAGAGCCATGGTGAGCCTCTTCTTTTAAAGCTTCTTCTACAATTCCATTTATACTAATGTTTTGCAAACCAGGAATAACTGCTGGAGCAAGAGAGCTAATTGGTTTATAGAGGAGTGATGAGGTTTCCATTTCAGGCTCGATGAATTCTATTTCTGAATTAACATTGTTTACAAGGGTTAGAATAATGCTAATGATTAATGTAAACTTTAGCACGCCAAAAGCTAGTCCAGCTATTTTATTTACTAATCCTATTGCAACCATTTTTATTACTTTTTGCAGCATTTTAGCTAAAGCATATACAGCAATTACTATTAAAATAAAAGTAATTGCAAATGATATTAATGGCATAATTTTTTCGGAAACATCAAACATTCCGCTGAGATATTTCGCTGAAATTGATGAAAACTTAACTCCACCCCAAACACCCAAAAATAAGGCAATTAGAGATGCAATCTCTATGATTAATCCTTTTTTAAACCCTTTAAAGGCTCCCCAAATCAGAGGAATTATTATTATTATGTCAAAATAATTCATTTACCCAAAACTACATTATACAATCTCGCGAATTGTAATTGCCACATCAATTTATTAATGCTAAATTGTTTATACCTAAATGATAAGTGATTACTTTTGCTAAGATGAATGAAGAATTAAAAGAAAAGTGGTTGCTAGTTGAAGAAATGCTTCAGCAGCGTTTTGGTGAAAAAATAGATGAGCAAACTATTCTTTTTGTTATAGGGTTACAAGAACTGGGAAAGAATGATGCTAACTATAGCAAGGAAGAAAAGTTGGATATTATTCATATTGGGATCTGTACTGTTTTATCAGGACTTGGATATTATCAACTTATAGGTAAGGATGATGATGATTGGCCTCATTTTAAAAACATAAAAAAACTCCCCAGTGAAGTACAAGGGGAGAATCAACAGCATTTCTTAAAAGAAGCCATTATAAACTATTTTGATATATAGTTTATTTAACTTCTACAGTTTCGTAGTAGTTGTTTTCATGGCTAGATTGTCTTACTTGCTCTATTTTTACAACTCTATGCCCATATAAAGTGTCAGTTACAGGGTTCAATAAAGTATCTAAATAGTTTTTATAATAAATAACATCTACATCTAAAACAGCAGAAAATTTAAAGTCAAAAATTGCATCTCCTGCAGCATCAGTTGTAACTGTTTGATCCATTAATTCATCATTAATCGTAACCCCAGGTGTCCCAGCATCATTTCCAGGCCATGCGTGAACACTAGCTCCTGGAGCTATAGGCCCATTCTTTTCTATTACATGAATTATTAATCTTGGCCCTCTTTCTTTTTTACTACATGCGCCAATTGTTATGGCCACTACAAGCAAAACGCCAATTGTATATAAATAGTTGTGTTTCATCTCTTTCTAATTTTAACCCTTCAAAACCTTAAATAAGGCATAAATTCTTAATATTGTAATTAACAAATATAATAAATTATCATGACAAAGAAAATATTCTCTATTATCTTAATCTTCATAACTCTCTTCACTATCAGTGGATTGGCACCAAAAAAGAAGAAACAGACTAAAGTATTAATTTCTACACCTTATGGAGATATAAAATTAGTACTCTATAATGAAACGCCTAAGCACCGGGATAATTTTATAAAATTGGTAGAAAAAGGGTTTTATGATAGCACCTTATTTCATCGGGTTATACAAACATTTATGATACAAGGAGGCGACCCTGATTCTAAAAATGCGAAGAAAGGGGCAATGCTTGGAAATAGTGGGCCAGGATATACAATCCCTGCTAAATTTGACGCAAATTTCATTCATAAAAGAGGTGCTTTAGCGGCTGCAAGACAACCAGATCATGTAAATCCAAATAAGGAATCGTCAGGTTCACAATTCTATATAGTTCAAGGAAGGAAGTTTACAAAAAAGGAATTGGATCAATTTATAAAAGATAGAAACCTACAGGTAACTTATACTGAAGAGCAATATAAAATGTACGAAACAGAAGGAGGGACACCACAATTAGATATGTTATATACCGTTTTTGGGGAAGTAATAGAGGGTTTTGACGTGATAGATAAAATAGCCGCAGTGAATACAGGTAGAGCAAATAGACCAAAAGAAGATGTTGCCATGACAATGAAAATTGTTAAAAAGTAAAAAATGAAAGAAAAAATTAAGGAGCTATTAAGCGAAGTTGAAGAATTTAAAGCTGAGAGTAAAGAACAGTTAGAAGATTTCCGTATTAAGTTATTAGGGAGTAAAGGCAAAATCAAAGACTTATTTGCTGATTTTAAGAATGTACCTAACGAACAAAAGAAAGAAGTTGGTCAGGCGATTAATGAATTAAAAATAAAAGCCCAAGCAAAATTTGATGAATTTAAATCTAGTTTAACTGGAGTAGAAAAATCTACAGATATTGATATGGATTTAAGTAGAACAGCTGCACCTGTGAAATTAGGGAGTAGGCATCCAATTTCTATTGTTCGAAATGAAATAATCGATATTTTTTCAAGAATAGGATTTACAGTTTCTGAAGGACCAGAAATAGAAGATGATTGGCATAATTTCTCTGCATTAAATTTTCCACCAGAACACCCTGCAAGAGATATGCAAGACACCTTTTTTGTAGAATCTGATGGCGATGACGAAATTGCATTAAGAACACATACTTCTTCTGTGCAAGTTCGAATTATGGAAAACACAGAACCTCCAATTAGAACACTTTCTCCAGGAAGAGTTTACCGTAATGAAGCAATTTCTGCAAGAGCACATTGCTTTTTTCATCAAGTAGAAGGGTTATATATTGCAGAAGATGTTTCGTTTGCAGACCTTAAACAAACGTTGATGTATTTCGCTAAAGAAATGTTTGGAGAAGAAACAAAAATTAGATTAAGACCTTCTTACTTTCCGTTTACAGAGCCAAGTGCCGAGATGGATGTTTCGTGCTCGGTGTGTAATAGCAAAGGGTGTAACGTGTGTAAATATACTGGTTACTTAGAAATAATGGGCTGTGGAATGGTTGACCCAAGTGTATTGGATAATTCGGAATTGACAGTAAAAAATATACTGGATTTGCTTTCGGAATGGGAGTGGAACGGATTGCTATGCTCAAATATAAAATTAATGATTTAAGATTGTTCTCTGAAAATGATGTTCGATTTTTAGAACAATTTAAAGCAGCTTTTTAATAGATTAATAACTTCTTATAAATATTCTAAAATCCCTTTCGTAACACGTGGGGGATTTTTTATTTTTGCGATTGAGTACGCATTGAGTGTAGTCGAAATGAAACGGATTAAAATATCAACATGAATGTATTAATACTTGGTTCAGGAGGTAGAGAGCATGCTTTTGCATGGAAATTGGCTCAAAGCCCAAAACTAACTAATCTTTTTATTGCACCCGGCAATGCTGGAACTGCTCAGGTAGGAACCAACGTAGAAATTGGCGTGAATGATTTTGAAGCGATTAAAGAATTTGTCTTAAGTAATAACATTAAAATTGTTGTTGTTGGACCAGAAGACCCATTAGTAAATGGAATTCATGATTATTTTTTGGCTGATGAACAATTGAAAAATATAGGAGTAATTGGTCCTAAAAAAGATGGTGCAGAACTCGAAGGAAGTAAAGAGTTTTCTAAAAAATTCATGATAAAACATGGAGTTCCTACAGCAAAATACCAAAGTTTTACGAAGGATAATTTAGAGGAAGGCTACGCTTTTTTAGAGACATTAGAATCTCCTTATGTGCTAAAAGCAGATGGATTAGCCGCAGGAAAAGGAGTGTTGATTTTAGATGATTTAGTAGAGGCTAAAACAGAATTAGCCAACATGACTAATGGTAAGTTTGGAAACGCCTCTGCAACTGTGGTTATTGAAGAATTTTTACATGGAATAGAGCTTTCGGTTTTTGTGTTAACAGATGGGGAAAGTTATAAAATATTGCCTTCAGCTAAAGATTATAAAAGAATTGGTGAAGGAGATACAGGCTTAAATACAGGAGGTATGGGAGCTATTTCACCAGTACCATTTGCTGATGAAGCTTATTTGAAAAAAGTAGAAGAATTGGTGGTTAAACCAACTATTGCTGGATTAAAAGTGGATGGAATAGATTACAAAGGATTTATTTTTATTGGTTTAATGAATAATAATGGTACCCCTTCAGTTGTTGAGTACAACGTTAGAATGGGAGACCCTGAAACGGAGGTGGTGATACCAAGAATTAAATCTGATTTATTGGATTTATTTGAAGGTGTTGCCAATCAAACGCTCCATGAAAAAACTTTTGAAGTAGATGACAGAATAGCAACAACGGTAATGTTGGTTTCGGGAGGTTATCCAGAAAGCTACGAAAAAGGAAAAATAATGACAGGTTTTGATGCTATTGAGAATAGCATTCCTTTTCATGCAGGAACAAAACAAGAAGGAGATAACATTGTTACTTCTGGTGGTAGAGTATTGGCGTTAACCTCTTTTGGAAGCAGTATAGAAGAAGCCTTAAGCTATTCCTTTTCAAATGCTGAAAAAATAAATTTTGAAAAGAAAAACTACCGAAAAGATATTGGTTTTGATTTAGTATAAAGCTGTTAACTCCATAATATTCTGTATATTAGTTGTTTAGAATAATTTAAACATGCTGAAATTATTAGTCACAATAACATTGTTATTACTTTTTTTAACTGGAAATACTCAGGTTGAAACAATACCAAACGATTTTAATCCACCAAAAAACTATGATAACAAAACTCTTGGAGGACTTGATGATAAAGGATATAAAGTATTTAACAATATAAAACACCCATTATCAATTACAGGAGGAGCATTAACGCTTTCTGGAGCAGTTTTATATATTATAGGCTCTGAAAGATTAGGGAAACAATCACTAGACGACTCTTTTTTGGAAAGCTATTCACCACAAACACCTTTACAATATATTGGGATAGGAGTTTTTGCTACTGGAGCAATCTTATTCACTATATTTTCTACTGAAAGGGATGTAAATGTTCCCAAAAGGAAAAAGAAAAGAAGTTACAATGCTGCTGATTGGGAGGTTGTATCAGAATAATAAATCTACTGTTTAGTTCAACACCTTTCTAATATCCAGTTTATCTTTTAAGATCGTTTCAATTTCATCAATAGCAACACGTTCTTGTTCCATGGTATCTCTATCTCTAATGGTAACTGTATTATCTTCTAATGTTTGGTGGTCAACCATTACACAATAAGGAGTTCCAATGGCGTCTTGTCTTCTGTATCGTTTTCCTGGAGTATCTTTTTCATCGTAAACACAATTGTAATCGAATTTTAAAACATCAAAAATTTCTCTTGCTTTTTCTGGCAAGCCATCTTTCTTTAACAGAGGCATTACAGCCACTTTAATAGGCGCTAAAAACGCAGGTAATTTTAAGACTACACGTTCTTTGTTATCATCTAATTTTTCTTCAGTATAAGCTGCCGAAAGAATAGCCAAGAACGTTCTATCTAAACCAACAGAAGTTTCAACGACATAAGGAACATAGCTTTCATTTATTTCTGGATCAAAGTATTGTAATTTTTTCCCAGAATATTCTTCGTGCTGCTTTAAATCAAAATCTGTTCGTGAATGAATTCCCTCTAGCTCTTTAAACCCCATAGGGAAATCAAATTCAATATC
>JAESUI010000060.1 GCA_016763135.1 Flavobacteriales bacterium | reverse complement strand
CAAATGCAATTTGCTCAACATTTAGAAAATTTAGAAACTGGTAAGGCTAAATTTTGGAGATCAGCATGGATAGCTGATTATCCAGATCCAGAAAATTTCTTAAATCTTTTATATGGAGCTCATGTTCCAGAAAAATTATCAGACAAAGCATATATCAATGCTCCTCGTTTTCAAAGTCCAATATTTGATTCCTTATTTAATATTGCCTTGAGAGAAGTTGATAATGCTAAAAGATTTGAACTATTTAGACAAGCTGACCAACAAAGTGTTGATGAAGCTGCTATAATGCCAATCTTTTATGATGAAAATACAAGACTTATTCAAGTGTACGTCAAAAATTTCCCATCAAACGCGATGGAGTATAGAGACATGACAGAAGTATACTTCGATTATGATGAATAAGAAAAACTAATTCAATAAAAAAGAGCATTCTATTATAATAGAATGCTCTTTTTTTGTTTAGCAGGTTTACCTTTTTCTTGTTTTATTCGTATTATTGTATAAATAAATTCTTTATGAGTAAAGTTGCTTTAATTACTGGTGTTACAGGTCAAGATGGAGCCTATTTAGCTGAATTATTATTAGAAAAAGGCTACGAAGTTCATGGCATTAAACGAAGAAGCTCTATGTTTAATACTGGTCGGATTGACCATCTATATACTGACCTTCATGAAGACAATGTTAAGTTTATTCTTCATTACGGAGATATGACTGATTCAACTAACCTAATCAGAATTGTACAAGATGTTCAGCCAGATGAAATTTATAATTTAGCTGCAATGTCTCATGTTCAAGTATCTTTCGATACTCCTGAATACACAGCAAACGCAGATGCAACAGGAACATTAAGATTACTTGAAGCCATCAGAATTTTAGGGCTAGAAAAAAAGACAAGATTTTATCAAGCTTCAACATCAGAATTATATGGAAAAGTAATGGAAGTCCCTCAATCTGAAACTACTCCATTCTATCCTAGAAGTCCATATGCTGTAGCAAAACTTTATGCATTTTGGATAGTAAAAAATTATAGAGAAGCCTATAATATGTATGCCTGTAATGGAATTCTTTTTAATCACGAAAGCCCACTTCGAGGAGAAACTTTTGTGACACGAAAAATTACACGGGGTGTTGCAAAAATTAAATTAGGCCTACAAAAGAAAATATATTTAGGAAATATTTCTGCTAAACGAGATTGGGGTCATGCCAAAGATTATGTAGAAGGAATGTGGAGAATGCTACAGCAAGATGTAGCTGATGATTACGTTTTAGCAACAGGTGTTACGACTACTGTAAGAGATTTTGTTACCATGTCATTTAAAGAAGCTGAAATAGAAGTAGAATGGAGTGGTGAGGGTATAAATGAAAAAGGCACTAATAAAGCAACTGGAGAAATCATAGTGGAAATAGACGAAAAATACTTTAGACCAACCGAAGTTGATTTATTAATTGGAGACCCATCAAAAGCAAAAAGAGAATTAGGATGGGAATACACTCACGATTTAGCAAGCCTTTGTAGAGATATGGTTCGAGCAGATATTAAACTATTTAAGCAAGATCAATACCTTAAAAAAGGTGGCTATGATGTTTTAAATTACAATGAATAAAACAGACAAAATCTATATTGCTGGCCATAGAGGAATGGTTGGCTCTGCAATTCTAAGAAAACTTAAAGCTGAAGGTTTTAGTAACCTGCTTTTTAAAACTTCTGGCGAATTAGATTTAACCAATCAACAAGCAGTAAACGATTTTTTTCATACAGAAAAACCTGATTATGTATTTTTAGCTGCCGCAAAGGTTGGTGGCATTCTCGCCAACAACATTTACAGAGCAGATTTTATCTATCAAAACATTATGATAGAATCAAATATAATTCATGCTGCTTACACAAACAAAGTAACTAAACTATTATTTTTAGGTTCATCATGCATTTATCCAAAAATGGCTCCGCAACCATTAAAAGAAGAATACCTCTTAACAGATACACTTGAAGAAACTAATGAGCCTTATGCCATCGCAAAAATAGCAGGGATTAAGATGTGTGAAGCTTACCGACAACAATATGACTGTAACTTTATTTCGGCAATGCCAACAAACTTGTATGGGCCAAATGATAATTACGATTTAAAAAATTCTCATGTTTTACCTGCTCTAATTAGAAAATTCCACACTGCTAAAGAGAACAAAAACGACAGCGTAGAGCTTTGGGGAACAGGATCTCCTATGAGAGAATTCTTACATGTCAATGACCTAGCTGAAGCTTGTATTTTCTTAATGGAAAAATACAATGATGAACAATTTGTAAATATTGGAACTGGTACAGATATAACTATTAAAGACCTTGCCTTAATCATTAAAGAAGTTGTTGGCTTTGAAGGAAATTTAACTTTTGACACTTCAAAACCAGACGGAACACCACGAAAATTATTGGATGTTTCTAAGATTCACTCTTTAGGATGGAAGCACAAAATTGATTTAAAAGAAGGTGTCGAAAAGGTTTATGAAGAGGTTAAACACTTCGATTTTCAAACAACTTCTAGTTAATAAAATCAGTATTAAACTAGTTAATATCCCAAAACAAATTAATATTATTGTTCGTTTAAGGATAATGAAACAACTTTTATCATTTATTATTATTGCTAGTTGCCTAACAACAATAGGCAATGCCCAAATTCTGGGAATAAACAAGCCTTTGTTTAGTGACCTCCCATTTTTTAATTCTAGTTTTATTAAAACCAACAACATTAAATCTATTACAGGATCAATCTCTTCTAAAAAGGTACGAGACATTATTCGCTCAAACGGATTAGATTATTACTATGAATTTAATAAAAATGGTAAACTTAAAAATCAACTCTCTACTCATTTTTCGAAAGGCATAAAAGACTCCACTATTGTATCTTATGAATATAAAAACAATAACATTAGCATAAAACGAAAAAGCGATAGTTATGGATACTATTCATACCATTATAAATATAATGAGATAAACAAAGTTGTTACACAAACTTATTGCAGAGATGAAAACAAGTTTAATGCTAAAAATAAATTTGAGTTAAAAAAAGAATACATCATTGTAAAAGATAGTTTTTCATATAAAATTTTTAACAAAAAACAGACTAAAAAAATATTTTACAATGGCTATGGAAAAAAATTTAAGGAGCAAACAAACTACTATAATGAGCATGGGTATTTAATAGAAGAATACACCAAATTTATTATTGGTAACAATAAAAAGAAACTAACTTATGAGTATGACGAAAATGGGAGACTTTTTAAGAAACACATATTTTCGAACATTGCTCAAGATAAAAAAACCACAGAAGTTTATAGTTACGATGAAATAGGGAATGTATTAGACATTAAATACTTTAATAATGAAAACCATACCTCTACCAAACAATTTTTGTATGATAAAAAAACAATGTTATTATCTGCATTAATTATACAAGATATAGCCACTGAATTTATCAGAATAATAAAATATAACTACACCTTTTTTGATGGTTCAATAAATTTTACTGAAGAAAATAATTCGTTAGATTCAGTTTTAATACCTGGAACGAAATAAATTAGCTAATATAATAAGGAGAAATCATCAAATACACCACAACGCCACTTACAGCCACGTACAACCAGATTGGGAAAGTGATTTTAGCAATTTTCTTATGTTGGTCAAATTGATCAGACAATGTTCTTACATAAGTAATTAGTACTAAAGGAATAATTGCTACAGAAAGAAATATGTGAGAAATCAATATAATAAAGTAAACCATTCTTATGAGCCCTTCTCCGCCAAAAGATGTAGAATTAGAAGTCATGTGATAGGCAATGTACATCATCAAAAACAAAATAGACAGACCAATATTTGTCTTCATTAAGGCTTCGTGCAGCTTTCTATTTCCTTTTTTAATTGCCAATACAGCTACAATTAATAAAATTGCAGTTAACCCATTTATACTTGCATAAATTGGAGGTAAAAAACTTAATGGTTCTACATCGAACCCCAAGTCGCGTAAATTAACACCAAACAAAGCTGCCACCGCAATAGGTAAAAAAATAGAAATAAAAATAATGAGTCCTTTATGCTTTGTTTTCGACATTATATTCGATCAATCAAAATAATAGTAAGCGATAATATTAAATATAAATAGGACATTAACATAACTCTTAATGCAAATTTATCATCCAATGTTTTAACCAACTTAATTGCTGGATAGACCATTAATAAAGATAATAAGGCCAATCCAATTGTAGCAATTCTTCCAGTAAGATTAAAATACTCTGGTAAAATACTTGCTATCAACAATGCAATACTGCTTACCAAAATAAGGCTCGCTGTTGTTTTATTTTTCTTGCCAAAAGGAAGCATTTTAAAACCTGCTTTTTTATAATCATCATTTACACGCCAAGCAATTGCCCAAAAATGAGGGAACTGCCAAACAAACTGCATCGCAAATAAAATCCCTGCTTCCATACCAAAACTACCAGTTGCAGCAACCCATCCTAACATTGGAGGAAATGCTCCGGGGAATGCTCCAACAAAAACCGATATAGTAGAGACTCTTTTTAAAGGAGTATACAATGCCACATACATAAAAACAGCTAATGCTCCTAAAATTCCCGTTAACGGATTCAAGGCCCACAACATCCCTATTCCTAAAAGTCCAATGATTGAGGATACCCATGCAGTTTCTTTAACACTTAATTTATTTAATGGAAGCGGCCTGTTTTTAGTTCGTTCCATCAACTTATCATAGTTTTTTTCTATTACTTGATTCAACGCATTCGATGAACAAGTAATTAAAAACCCTCCGATTATTAAAAAAATAACATCAGTAACACCATAAGCTCCTCCTCCAATAAAATATCCAAAAACTGCTGATATCACAACAAAAGAAGTCAACTTTAATTTAAAAAGTTGTGTATAACACTTTAGCTTTTCACTAAAACTAACTGATACAATCTCTTCCGCTTTAATAATTGTCATAATAAAATATGCTTTATAACATATTTTACAAATATATGTATTCATTAGAACATTTTGAAATCTAATGAATACATATTAATTTTTTTTGGTTCGGGTTTTTCCCTACGCTTTAAATAGCTAAATTTGGCGGTTATATAAGTCATCTTGGCAGAAAGAAGGTATTGGCAATCTTTTTGACTAAGTACTGAAAATAAAATTGACAAAATGAGTGGAATATTAAGTAAAGTACTTAAAACCTTTGTAGGGAGTAAGTCAGATAGAGATTTTAAAGAATTATCACCAATAATAGAAGAGGTAGCAACCCCTTTTAATTCGTTTTCTTCACTAAGCAATGATGAACTTAGAGCTAAAACAATTTATCTTAAAGCAAAAATTGCTGACAAGACCAAAGCTAAAGAAGATGAGATTACCAAACTAAAAGAACAAATAGAGACTGATTTAAATTTATCTATTGCTGATAAAGAAGTCATTTATTCTCAAATAGATGAAACTGACAAGGAAATTCTTGATCAAATTGAAGAAATATTAAAAGAAATTCAAGGAGAAGCATATGCCGTAATGAAAGAAACGGCTAGAAGATTTACCGAAAACAAAACACTCGAAGTGACAGCTTCCCAAATGGACAAAGATATTGCTGCCGAAAGAGAAAGCGTTGAAATAAAAGGAGATAAAGCCATTTATCATAATTCATGGCTTGCTGCTGGCATTGAAGTTTCTTGGGCTATGATTCACTATGATGTGCAATTGATTGGTGGTAGAGTTTTACATGAAGGTAAAATTGCGGAGATGATGACTGGTGAGGGTAAAACTTTGGTTGCAACATTACCAATGTATCTTAATGCGATTGCAGGAAGAGGGGTTCACTTAGTTACTGTAAATGATTATTTGGCGAAAAGAGATTCTGAATGGATGGCACCAATTTTTGAATTTCATGGGATTACTGTTGATTGTATTGACAAACACCAACCTAATTCGCCAGAAAGAAGACAAGCTTATTTAGCTGACATCACTTACGGAACAAATAATGAATTTGGTTTTGATTATTTGAGAGACAACATGGCTCGTTCTCCAGAAGATATAGTTCAACGTAAGCATCATTATGCAATTGTTGATGAGGTAGATTCTGTTTTAATTGATGATGCTCGTACTCCTTTAATTATTTCTGGACCAACACCTAAAGGAGATATTCATGAATTTCATGAGTTAAAACCAAGAGTTGAACAATTAATGTCAGCTCAAAAAAAATATGTTCAAACTGCTTTAAGTGAAGCAAAAAAAACCTTAGCTCCAGTAATTAATGGAGAAAAACTCAGCAAAGAAGCACAAGAAACTGGAGGCATGGCATTACTGCGTGCACATCGTGGATTGCCAAAAAATAAAGCTTTAATTAAGTTTTTAAGTGAACAGGGAATTGGAGCTACACTACGAAAAACTGAGAACTTTTACATGCAAGATCAAAGTAAAGAAATGCATTTAGTTGATGCAGAATTGTTTTTTATTATTGATGAAAAATCAAACAGTGTAGAGCTAACAGAAAAAGGTGTTGATTTGATTACTGGTTCTGGAGATGATCCAAAATTCTTTGTGATGCCTGATATCGGAATGGAGGTTGCTGAAATAGAAAAATCAGATCTTCCGGAGAACGATAAGTTGAGTAAGAAAGATGAAATGATTCAAAACTACTCTGTTAAAGCTGAACGAATTCATACTATCAATCAATTACTAAAGGCATACGGTATGTTTGAGATTGATGTGGAATATGTTGTGATGGACAACAAAGTGAAAATTGTTGATGAGCAAACTGGTCGTATAATGGATGGAAGAAGATATTCTGACGGACTACATCAGGCCATTGAAGCAAAAGAAAATGTAAAAGTAGAAGCAGCAACTCAAACTTACGCAACAGTTACATTGCAAAATTATTTTAGAATGTACCATAAGCTTTCGGGTATGACTGGTACTGCTGAAACTGAATCACAAGAACTTTGGGATATTTACAAATTAGATGTGGTAGTAATTCCTACAAACAGACCAATTGTTCGTGATGATAGAGAAGATTTGGTTTACAAAACGACTCGTGAAAAATACAATGCCATTATTGATGAAGTTGTTGTTTTAGTAGAACAAAAAAGACCAGTATTGGTCGGAACAACCTCTGTGGAAATTTCTGAATTATTAAGTAGAACACTTAAGATGAGAGGGATTGACCACAATGTATTGAATGCAAAATTACACCAGCGAGAGGCTGATATTGTAGCAGGCGCTGGTAAAGCAGGAGCTGTTACTATTGCAACCAATATGGCTGGTAGGGGTACAGATATTAAGTTAGGTGAAGGAGTGAAAGAAGCTGGTGGTTTAGCAATCATTGGTACCGAAAGGCATGATTCAAGACGTGTTGACAGGCAGTTAAGAGGTCGTTCAGGGAGACAAGGTGATCCAGGGTCTTCACAATTTTTTGTTTCGTTAGAAGATAATCTGATGAGGTTATTCAATTCAGAAAGAATCATCAAATTAATGGATAGAATGGGGCTAGAAGAAGGTGAGGTAATTCAACATTCTATGGTTTCAAAATCTATTGAGCGTGCTCAAAAGAAAGTTGAAGAAAATAATTTTGGAATTAGAAAGAGGTTGTTGGAATATGATGATATCATGAACTCTCAACGTGAAGTTATTTACACCAAAAGAAGAAATGCTTTATACGGTGAAAGATTAGGCGTTGAAGTTTCCAATATGGTTTATGACATCTGTGAATCTATTGTAACTGAATACCAAGAATACAGAGATTACGAAGGATTTAAATTAGAGTTATTCCGTATATTATCAATAGAATCTCCTTTCTCCGAAAAAGAATTTTTTGAAGGGAACGTAACTGAATTAATTGACGATTTACATGAAAGAGGAGTTAACCATTACATTCAAAAATCTAATTTAATCGCATCTTCTGCATTGCCCGTTATTAAAGATGTTTATGATAATCAAGGTGCTCAATACGAAAATATTGTTGTACCAATTACTGATGGTATAAAATCCATTAACATTACTACTCCGTTAGAAAAAACTGTTGAAACAGAAGGAAGAGAGTTAATAAAATCAATTGAAAAAACGGTGATATTAGCAATGATTGATGATGATTGGAAAGAACATCTAAGGGAGATGGACGAATTGAAACAATCAGTTCAAAATGCTGTGCATGAACAAAAAGATCCACTACTAATTTACAAATTTGAAGCATTTAAACTGTTTAACGAAGTGCTCTTAAAAATGAATAAAGAAGTTGGTAGCTTCCTTATGAAATCAAGTTTACCGAAACAAGAAGGTAATATTGCTGCACAAGAAAAACCTCGTCAAAAAACGGATATGAGCCAACTGGAAACTAGTCGGCCAGAAACCGCAGCAAGTAATCCTCAAGAACAAAAAGAAGGTATGCCAGAACAACCCCAACCAAAAACTCAACCAGTTAGAGTAGAGAAAAAAGTTGGAAGGAATGAGCCATGCCCTTGTGGAAGTGGTAAAAAATACAAACAATGTCACGGAAAATTAAGTTAATTGGTATACTCCTTTTAAACTTTTCTTCCCTTTGTTTTTCTCAACAAACTGAGGATAAATCGGCATATTACATTCAACCTGAATATATGATTGGGAAAATTATTCCCAATCAATTGGCGGTAGATTTCCCAACACTAAAGGCACAACACTTATTTGCATTAAGCATTGGATCCACTAATTTAGATACCAATAGCTGGGGAAAGTATTATAATTTCCCTGAATCAGGAATTATGTTGGCTTACGCCAATTTAGGAAACAACAAAATTATGGGACACCAACTCAGTTTTGTTCCGTACGTTACATTTAAAGTTTTTAACAAATTCTCTGATTCTTACAGATTAAAGTTAGGAGCTGGAATATCCTATTTCAACACTTTTTATGACAGCATTAGTAATCCTACTAATGATATTATAGGCTCACATTTTACATGGGACGTTAAAGTTTTTCTATACCGTGAGATTATTAAATCTGAAAAATTTAATCTAAGAGCTGGAGTAGGGTTTTCTCATGAATCAAACGGACACACACAAATTCCAAACCTTGGTATAAATTCATTTCTATTTAGCATTTCAAGTCAGTTTCATAACCAAAAAATTGATAAACTTCACTTTCCTAAAAGAAGAAAAGGAGTAAATCACTCGCCTAAAAAACACTTCATCAACATTCAACAAGGCATTGGGTTTCACGAGCAAGACCCAACAGAAGGACCAATGGTCAATAGAAAAAAACCAGTATATTCTACCTCTCTTTCTTATGGAACAATATATAACAACCACATTAAATTTAGGCTTGGATTAGTTTATCGTTTTTATGAGCAATTCAACACACATCTTAAAGAGAACGAAATAGATGGTCTAAGTGAAAACAGAACATTGTCATCTTCTAATGTTATTTTGTTTGTAGGAAATGAATTTTTAATGAGTCATTTTGCTTTTGATATTCGGTTTGGAATAAACCTATACAAACCTTTTTACAGAAAATTTAATTCAGGAACAGATATAGGTACAAAACTTAGAAAGACCTTTTCTTCTAGAGTAGGGTTAAACGTGTATTTAAAAAACACCAACAAACTGCCTAAACACAACTTTTTTATTGGAGCTCATATTAATGCAAATATGGGTAAAGCTGATTTTACAGAATTTAGCTTTGGCTATACTTTTTTACTAAAAAACAATTAATACTACGCTTCTTTTTTTATTTTTAGCCATCAAACTTTCTTTGTACATATTTGTCGCTTCAATTAATCTAATATTATGCGCTTCGATTTTTTCTCAAGAGGAAAAGAAAAATACATCTTTTATAGAGGGTGAATATATGATTGGCCGAGTTATTCCAAATTACCTAAGTAGATTCCCAAACACACATATGCAACATGGATTAGCTCTAAATTTAGGCTCTTTTAAAACTGACACAAATAGTTCTTGGGCTAAATATTATAATTATCCTCAAACTGGAGTCTCATTGTTCTATTCCAATATTGGAAACAATCAAATATTCGGACATGAATTTAGTGCGATGGCATTTATCTCGTATAATATATTTAATAAAATAAAAAAACCATATTATCTAAAAATAGGAATTGGCGCAGCATATTTCACCACCCATTATGACAGCATAACCAACCCTAGAAATGTTGATGTAGGCTCTTCTTTTTCATGGTCTTTTCAAGCAGGTGTATATAAAACTATAGTCGAAAAAAAGGGCTTAAATTTAAAACTCGGTTTTGTCTTCTCTCATGCCTCTAACGGGCATACACAACTTCCCAATTTTGGTATTAACTCTACATTAATTAGCCTCTCTGCCCAATTTTATGATAAGAACATCAAAAAATATCAACTTCAAAAAAGTAAAATAAAATTAGAAAAACCACCCAAAAGCTATGATATAGGAATAAGTTATGGGTTAGGATTTCATGAATATGGAGATAAAGATGGGCCTGTTGGAGGTCCTAAAAAAGGTGTTCATTCATCATCTATATTTATCGGAAAAACATTTAACAACCATTTAAGATGGGGAATTGGTGCTACCTACCGATATTATGCTGTTTATAAACATCAAATTGAAACCAACAATTTAGTTGAATATCAAAAAAGCCCTAACAAATCGGCATCAAATATTGTCTTCTTTTCTAATGCAGAGTTATTGATGAGCCATGTTAGCATTAACATAGAGCTTGGTATTAATGTTTACAAACCCTTTTACAAACAATATGAGAAAGACTTTCCTGCAAGTGAAAAATACAATTCATATGCTAAATTCAAAGCAAATTTTAAGAGGGCACTTTCTACCCGTTTAGGTTTAAATTTATATTTATTTAACACCAATAAATTACCAAAACACAATTTTTTTATTGGCCCTTATATAAAGGCGAATTCCGGGCAAGCAGATTTTTCAGAAATCTCTTTTGGGTATCAATACCGATTAAACTAATTTCAAAAGTCATTTTCACACCATTTTTGGTTAGTATATTTTTAAATTACATCATAGGTTTGAAAAATAATTATATTTGAACATGTTATGGTATATACACTTTTAAAAAATATTGTAAAACTTGCTATCAATGTTTACTTTAAAAAAGTACACATTGAAGGAAGGGAAAACATTCCGACCAAAGGTCCTTTTTTAATTGTAGCCAATCATCCAAGTTCTTTTTTAGACCCAATAAGCATAGCTATTTTAGTAAAACAAAAAATTAGTTTTTTAGCTGGAGGATTTATGTTTAAAAATAAATTTATCGCTTCTATCCTAAGAGGATTAAATATGGTAGCTATCTACAGGGCTCAAGACAATCCTGGAATGCTTAGTAATAATGATGATGTTTTTAAAGATTGTTATAAAAAGCTAAGAGACAAGGGCGCAATAATGATTTTTCCTGAAGGAACAAGTGAAATGGAAAGAAGGCTTAGAAAAATTAAAACTGGTGCAGCAAGGATAGCGCTAGGTGCTGAAAAAGAAAATAATTATGATTTAAATGTTGTTATTCTCCCTGTTGGATTAAATTATTCAAAATCGAGCCGATTTAGAAGTGAGATGACTATTAATATTGGAACCCCTATTAATGTTTTAGACTTCAAAGAAGACCACAAAAAAGACGAAGTTAATGCAGTTCAAAAGCTCACAAAAAGCATCGAAACTAAAATTAGAGACCTAATAGTTGCAATAGATAAACATGAATATGATGAACTAATAGAAAGAGTGGAGACTATTTATAAAACCGAGATTACCAAAACAACACAAATAAACAAAAGCCATAATCTTACACAAATTAAAATTTCTCAAGAAATTGCAAGTGCTGTAAAGCATTTTCAGGAAAACGAGCCAAAACTGTTTGATGACACAAAATTTAGAATAGACAATTATTTTGAAAAACTCACACAAACAAACCTTTCTGATAAAAGCATTAAACAAAATATGCAAAATAAAAACCTATTCGGATATATTATAAAGTCAGTTCTTAAAATAATAGTTGGATTTCCTATTTGGCTTTTTGGAATGATGAATAGCTACATTCCTTACAAGCTCCCAAGATATTTGGCCTTAGCTATTACAGATAGTGAAGCTTTTTATGGAGCACTATTAATGTCGTTAGGAACTTTAAGTTTTATTGTAATATATAGTTTAGAAATATTTCTTGTTTGGTTCTTCTTTCATTCACCTTTGCTAACAGTACTCTATGCTATTGCTCTTCCATTAACTGGATTTTTTACTATTTATTATTCACGATTTACAAGAAAATTTTATTATAATTGGAAGTTAATTTCAAGCTTTTATAGTAAGCAGCAAATGGTTGCAGAATTAATAGAGGAAAGAAAAAACATTATAATTGAATTAGAGAAAATCAGAGAAAAGTATAGTGTAGTAAATGCTTAAGAACTTAAAATTTATTTATTTTATTGTGGCTGCTTTTATAAGTATACACTATTCTCCAGCACAACAAATACATGAAAATAATTATGGAATAAATGGAGGTGTTATTATTGCTTTTGGAAATAAATTTGATAGAATTGGCATAAACATCAACGCTTATTATTTGAAAAATAATTTTCAGCTTAACTCAGAGTTAAGAGTCTACATCAACTTTAAAAACTTAGGTCCTAAAAAACAATATGCTGAGGCCATTACAAGTTTAGGTTTAGTATATGGCTATGGAAAATCTAATTCCGACACCAACTATTTCTACACATCTGTAAGTAATCAAACCCAATTAACAAATAGTATTGGGTACTCTTTTAATTACTATTTTAATGCGATTGGAACCTCTCAACAAACTGGAATTGTATCTTTTCAGTTTAGTCAAATAAACTTTATTGTCGAAAATGATCTTTTTGCAAAACCGAAATTAGACCGATATAGAACAGGAGCATTTTTACTTCAATATAAACATGGTAATTATCAATACGGAATTAATTCAACACTTTTTACTGGGCATATGGGTAATAAAATAAAAGATGAGAACTATCCATATTCCCACCTTTATAAAGATACTAATGGTGGAAAATACACACAATATTCACATGGACTATTAAGTGCGCAATTTCAATATGTTTCACCAAATTCATATCAAAAAGTACAAGGAAATATTGGAATAGATTCCGAAAGAATTAGGCATGCGATCCAAAACAGATTAATACACGATATGATTTTCTTACCTGAAAATTGGCGTAAAAAGAATGCCGCCCACACTCCTATGCTTGACGAAAATGGTAACCAATACTTATTTAAAGAAGGTCAAAAAATTAAGCCCGCTTCATTTTACTTTAACCTATACAACAACCCTGGTGTTTTTTATTAAAAGAAATTTAACAATCCAATAGTTAATTGTTATTATTATTTGAATTTAATATCAATCCATTTTTTTTAGTTAAATTGCTGCTTCTAAACTAACTAAACTTAATTCAAATGAAAAAAATAGCCTTAATGCTATGGTGTATTGCACTATTTAATCTCGCATTTTCTCAAACTTACAGTCCTGATTTTTTAGATGGGCGAGTAATGTTTAAACTAAAAAAAGAAGTACAAGCTAATCCTAATCAATTAAACAGAATAGATAAACATTCTTTTAGCTTAGAAGAAGATTTAGCAAACTACCCAGCATTAAAAAAAGCCTTAGCAGGTTTTGGTGTTTCAAAATTTGAGCGACCAAGTTATTACACTGGTAAAAGAGAATTAATGAAAATTTATCGAATCACATTTAGTGATTTCGCTAAAATTGATGAGATTGTAGATAAGCTTGCTCTATTGAACATAATTGAATTTGCTGAAAAAGAGCCAATTTATAAAACAAGCTTTGTTCCGAATGATACATTCCATTCTGGAACTAACAAATGGTATCATACTTTAGTTGGTTCTGAAGCTGCGTGGAACATTAGCCAAGGAAGTAATAGTATTAAAGTAGCAATTGTAGATAATGCTGTTTTCGGAAACCATTTAGATTTAACTACATTTTTACAAAGAGATGTTTCTGACAATGATAATGATGCAACACCTCCCCAAGATTATAATACTGATGCTGGATGGTCACATGGAACACATTGTGGTGGATTAGCAACTGCTGATATTAATAACAATAGAGGTATCGCTTCTCTTGGTGGTAATGTTGAATT
>JAESUI010000059.1 GCA_016763135.1 Flavobacteriales bacterium | reverse complement strand
AATTGGCTGTAAAACCACTTGAGACTTAATTGTAGAAAAAACAAATACGGTTAGACTGATTAAAATTATTTTCTTGATCATGTTTTTGGTTTAATTACTTCGTGCACTATTAAACAAAATATTGGCTGAAGCTTTAAAGAAATATTTTAAATCGGTAACGAACGGATGTTCTTTATAAGCATTAATATAACGTATTTCCGATTCCATAATTTCATCTAACGTGCTTGGTAAATCAGCATAAAATGGAGGTACCAAACCTGGCTTAACTCCCTTTCTTTTTTCCTTTAATTCATTAGAATATAAACTTAAATAATGTTTACTTAACGGACGTACACCAACAAATTTTAGTTGACCTTTAAAGAGGTTGAACAACATAGGGATTTCATCTATCCATAATCTTCTTAAAATTTTACCCCAGGTAGTTATTCTAAAATCATTCTTAAACTTTCCCCCTTTTTGAAGATTGCTCATTTTATAAACATAACCCTGTAAATACTCAGCATAAGGATGCATAGTTCTGATTTTATAAACCGTGATAAGCTTATTGTTTTTACCTATCCTATTCATTTTAAAAAGAATACTAAAACGAGGTTCTTTCACATCTTCGACAACTTTCACTTTCCTTACAACAAAGTAATTAACGTTATCTATCTCACACTCATCAACTATTTCAAAACCACAATATACCAATCTACCAAGTGACTCTGCCTTAGTTAATACCTGATTCCTTCCTGCAGTTACAAAAAAATAGAACCATTTGGTTATCCATAATTTTGAGAAAACTCGCTTAAAAATAAAATCAAACAAGTAATAAATTTGAGCAATTCCAATAGGATATTTCTTAAACAGCCTTTTTCTCCTTTCTACTTTTGTTTCTACACAACCAATAAAAATACCATCGTCTTCCAATTTTTCATTGACCGACTTAAAAAATTCATTCATTTTTTTGATATCATTAATCTTATTCAAATTAACAATACCCCTTTTCTTTCCTGAAATTTTTAATATGTTAAAGAGTTTGGTAGTCTTCACTACTTCAAGATTATTCTTTTCTATACTAAGGAATTTTTCTATGTAGTTATAGGCCTTTTCCCCTTGCTCCCTTATGATTATTTCCTTGTTCATTCCTCTCTAAAGGTATCTATTTTTTCTTGTTTTCAATAAAATAATTACTCCATATTTGCGCTACATCACCACAATTCATTAGCATTTTTTCTTTTCTCTTATGAAATGTTTCCCTTAAGGATTCATTCCCAAGCAGTTCCTCCACTTTCTTATACAATGCCTCAGGATTATTGGAAAGTACCCCAAACGTTAATTGGTATTTATGCTCCAATTCTTCCAAATAACCCAATTTACCTACAAAATCATTAAATCGTATTGAAGGAGTTCCCAATACTGCAGCTTCTGCAGCCATTGTTTGGCTATCTCCTATGTATAATTCAGCAAAACTAATTGCATGGTGTATATTTTTAGGGCTAATGTTTATACGGTACTGTTCTAATTCTGTTTCTAATTTTCGCTCTGATGTGATATAAACTCGACCAAAAGGGCTTAATTGGGCGATAAGTTGCTTTGCTACAGCTAAATTTATTCCTTTTTTACCTTCATCATGGTGGGCTGTAAGCTTTGCAAATCTCAATATAAAGTATTTCTCACCACTACCTGCAAGTTCCTCTACCTTGGATTTATCTGGAGTAAAATAGTTAGGATGTAGATATGCTAGTTCATGATAACCTTCATACCCCACCTTTTTATGATTATAGGGAGTGATATCACAGCAGTTAGGAGAAAATACAGCCGTTGCGTATTTAAACCCAAATTTTGCAAGAAAAGGGACTTCTTTTGCATCATCTTCATTTAAAATAACAGAAGGAACCCCAAGAATTCTTCCAACATGAGCAATAACAATATCAGTACCAACGAGCAATTTTGGCTTGTACTTTAACACCAATCTAAACAGTATAAATTCTCTTTTAACCACTGTTGCAATTAGCGATAGTTTTCCCTGACCTTTTTTAGGTTTTAAATAAACAATCTCATAGGGTAAACCTTCCAACAAGTCAAACAGAACATCTTTAGCTCTTGCAACCAAAACAATTCGATATCCTTTTTTTGCTAATTGCCGAATGACCACAGAAACATTGTGGTAATGCGCTGGGTGACCTAAGTAAAACAGAAAAGTATCTGGTAATTGTTTCATGCTCAAACAATAGTACTAAAAATCGCCTGTGTTGCTTAGATACAAAGGGAAAGTAATTAACCGTGCTTTTTTAAAAACTTTTGGACAAGGTCAATTTTGCGTTAGCAAAGGTAACTACTCTTAACCCTCTTTTATGAAAGTCTTTCCCTTCTTGTTTGGATGGAGCTCTGTGGTAGCTTTCTGTATATGGAGATGATAAGGTTTTTAATTCTCTACTATTGAGCGTCTCTACCAGCCCTTCTGCCATTATTTTTTTAGTATAATAAGCTATTGTGTATTGAGTGGCTTTGGTAGGCATCGGTATTTCTTTTTGCCAAACAATTTCTCCTGCATCTAATTTATCCACCATAGTGTGGATAGTGGTGCCAATTTCTTGATCTCCTTGATACAACATCCACCAACTGCCAAAAACACCTCTATGTCTGGGTAAGAGCGTTCCATGAGCATTTAAACAGGCTAACTTAGGCAATTCCAATAATGCTTTGCCAAATAATTGTGGAGGAGATATAGACAAAATCACATCAATCTCTAGTTTTTTTAATTGCTCTAAATATTCGGCAGAATTAATATCATTGGTTAGTACTTCATTAATCTTGTGTTTGTAATAAACACTTTTTACCGAGTAAGGATTGTAAACACCGAACTTGCTCAATAATTTATACCAAACTTTACAATAAACAAAAAAGCAGGTAGTAATAAATAACTCCCAGTAAGTATAGATTTGAGTCCGCTCTAACAACCAGTCTTTCATCGTTTTGTTTTTTCGATGTGGTTGCAAACGTGTAGCACCAACTATTTGAAATTTATCATTTTGATGCTGGGCCAAATACCTTATTACTTTAGGAATGTAAAAGGGTTCTTCTTGTGATATGATAAAAACATTCAACTTTTTCACTTGACAAAGATGGCTTTTTTAATGCTGTTTTTTAATCGTTGAGAAAGTAATTCTTGAATCCACTCCATACTATCATTCGACCAACGTTGAGGATGAATATTTTGCATGATTTGATTAGGCAGTTGTCCATTTTCAAAAGCTGCAATTAATTCATCAGTGCTATGAAATGATAAATTGAATTTTGATTTCACTTTATCTCTCACACTAACACTACCTCCATCCCACTTTCTGCCCGTATCGGTAATGTAAAAAACGTTATCAAAATCAATATCAAAATAAGGCTCTGCAATTATACCATAATCTCGATAATTGTAATTATCCCACAATAATCTATTGTCATATTTTGATAATGGACTACCATGCATGCAAACAGTTTTTACTGGATAATATTTTCTAAGTTTTTCTAACCATTTCTCAAAATGCACAATGGCTTTTTTAGAATCGCCTTTGCAAATGGCTAGATCTTCATAATGGTAACCTATTTCATGCCCCAAGGCCTCAATTTGTTGAATTACCTCAACATCAAAACTTTCTGGAACTGCTCTAAAATAATAGGTTCCAATTACTCCAAGCTCATGCTGTAACTGAGCAGTTCTTAAGGAGTTCTGAGGTCTTTTGTCTACATCATGTCTTAATATCAACACCTTTTCATAATCATTTGCCAAATAATTTTGGTAGGATGTTAATTCATATCCTGCTGCTAAAGCCGCTTTTAAAAATTGCTCGTATTTATGTAGGGTAAAATCCTTATCCATTACTCGCTATTTTTAACTCTGTTAATGCCAACAACATCCATGCTTCGCTCCAACGCATAAATGGTGTTTTGATGGTGTACATTGGATACTTTTTATAATAAAAATAGCCTTTTTTGTTTTGCATGTTCTCAACTGTCCATTTAGCAATAGCAACTGCAAAAGGGGCGTAATCCTCAGATAAATAGGCCAATCTTGTTAAAGAAATAATTCCTTGTGATTGGTTATGAATTTCCACAGGATAATCTTTAGGAACTCTAAATATCGATTGACCGTTTGGTTTAAACTGATGCTTAAAATAATATGCTGTTCCTTTTTTTAATGCATTTTTATAAGCCTCATTTTCTCCTGCATATTTAATCACATAATGGATAGAATCCAATACATAGCCTTGGTGGAAATCTATTTGAGTGCGTTCTTTACCTGTTTTTATATTTATACTATAATTCCAAAGACCTGATTCTTTCTGATAAGCTATAGTAAAATCAGTCATTTTACAGGCAAGTTCCTTATACTTATCATCATTGGTAATTGAGAACAATCTTGCATAAAGTTCAGCTCCCAACATGTTTGCGTTGTAGCAACAATCTACTTCTTTGGTACTGTAACTCACACAGTATCCTTTTTCATTTTTAGTCCAAGCCAATTGATGCTCAGCAAAGTTTCCTATACTTTCTAATACTTCAGCAGCTTTTTGATTTTGTGTGGCTTGATAATATTCAAAAATTCCTTTGGCAATAAAACCGCTGACTACAATTGTTGGTGAAAATTTAGGTAAAAACTTTACGGGACTCGCCCAATCAAAATTATAGCCCCAACAATAATCATCATAACCTTTACTTCTATTTTCTAACAACCAATTGACGAAGAATTCCATTTTCTGAAGTGTTTCTTCTTTTTTATCTTGTTGGTATTGAAGTGAATAAGCATGCAAAAACAATCCCATAGCTTTTGGGTTGTAATCCTTTTTAATTCCCAAAAGAGCACGAATGTTAAATGGATTTCTTTTCTGAAACTGAATGGCCAGTACTGGGCCCCATTTACCTAACCAGCGAAATGGAATGGGTGAATTTAAGGTGTCGTAAGGATCGTATCCTTTAAATTTTTCGGATTCGATATAAGTTTGAAGTTGCTGTAGTGATTTTCCAATATCCACTTATGCTCCTTTAATTTTATCCAATACATCAAATGTTGCTTTGGTAGAGTTGTAGCATTCTTGAAATGAAATCGGCAACTGTTCTCCGTTTTTAATTGCATTAATAAACAACTCTACTTCTTTGGAGTGTCCTTTATCTTGAGCTGAACTTTTTGATTTTTTCTGATCGGCACTCAAGATATCGATTGATTTATAATCATCAATAACAACAGCTTTTTCACCACAAAAAACCTCTAAATATTCTTTATTTAATTTTTTACTTCCGTTAGAAAAGTAAGATATACTTGCTACACTTCCATTTTCAAAAGCTAAACTTATGCTTACCGTATCGTTTAAACCATTGGCATCTTTTAATGCATTGGCTGCTACATTAGTGATTGGCGAACCAGCTATAAAAGAACATAAATCAATAAAGTGACAAGCTTCTCCAATAATTCTTCCCCCACCTATTTTAGGGTCTTGTGTCCAATGATCTGCTGGCAATTTCCCAGCATTAATTCTGTAGTTTATAGCTTTAGGTAAACTGTCATTGAGTTCCTTTTTTAGGGCAATTATTTGGGGAGAAAACCTTCTGTTAAAACCTACCATTACTTGTCCGTTAGAGTTACTCTCAGCTTCCTTCACTTCTTCCAATTCTTCTTTGGTTAAACACAATGGTTTTTCTACAAAAACATTCTTATTGGCTTGTAATGCTTTTATTACATAGTTGGCGTGTAAGTGATGTGGAGTAGCAATAAAAATAGTGTTAATGGATTCATTATTAATCACTCCATCTGCATCACCAGTACAATTATCAAAACCAAACTTATCGGCTACATTTCTTGCTGTTGTTGCTCTAGCTGTGGCAACATTAATTAAATTTTCTGCTGCTAAATTAGGGAGTAAAAAATTCTGAGCAAACGATCCTGCACCAATAAAACCAATGTTTACATCAGCTGCATTGTATTTTTTAGCATTGATTTGCACATTTCTTTTTAGCTCTTTGGTGGTATCATATTCCAATACAATACCGCATAAATGTTCTGTTCTATCTACAATTAATTGAAAGGCATCTTTGGCTTTATCAAAGCCAAACTGATGACTCATCAATGCTTCTATATCCAATTTCCCTGCTTCTATTAATTCCACAAAAGCTTGCATGTTGCGGTTCTCCGTCCAGCGTACATGTCCAATTGGGTAGTCGATTCCTTTTTGTTCGTAATCGTTATCGTATCTGCCGGGACCATAAGAGGTAGACATTCTCAAATCCAATTCTTTTTTAAAGTAATTCCCTCTATCAAAACCTGTTGGAACTGCACCAACGATAACTACTTTTGCTTTTTTTCGAGCAATCACTCCAGCAAAATTTATTGGTTCTAACGAAGAAGTTCCCGCAGTAATAATCACTGAATCTGCACCAAAACCATTGGTTATCTGTTCAATTACATTCTCTATTCCTTCTTCAGAAGAATTGTAAGCGTGTTTTAATCCATTCTTTTTGGCAAGGTCTACTTGGTTTTGATCAATGTCTAAACCAATGGCATTCACTCCTGCTGCAACTAATAACTGAAGCGTTAATTGCCCAACTATTCCTAATCCAATTACCACTGAACTTTCGCCCAAACTCACTTCTGCCTGTCTAACTCCTTGCATGGCAATGGCTCCAATTGTTGTAAAAGCAGCACTCTTTACTATTTCAGGATTATTAATTTTTACACATAAGTTTTTGGGAACTACTACCACTTCAGAGTGGTTGGCAGTTTGACCACCACAAGCTACAAAATCGCCTACTTTTAGGTGTTTAATGTCATCTGCCACTTCCATCACTTCTCCTGCGCAGCTGTATCCTAAAGGATTAGGAGATTCCAGCTTATTCATTACCATTTTATAGGTTTTCATTACGCCATGTGTTTTGGCTGCTGTAATGACTTTCTTTACTTCTTCTTGTCGTGATTTTGCTTTACCGATATAACTCAAACGGGCATCCTTAACTGTTTTTCCTTCGGTACCTGCACTAATTACGGAATAATGGTTCCTTACCATTACTTGTCCTTTTCCTAAGGCTGGAAATGGCACTTCCAGTAATTCCATGTGTCCGTCTTTTAAAACCTGTGTGAGTTGCTCCATATTGCTTAAATCCCTTGTTGAACAAAGGTAACCATTCTAATGATTTATATACATTTTATACCATTCTTGAAAAGAAATAAGTGCATAAATCAATGCAGAGTTATCTTCTCTTCCTGATAAATGTGCTTGTATATTTTTTTCAATATCTGTTAATGAAAAACCTTCAATGCTATTGAATAAATCTCTATCCAGGAGTTCATTAATTTTTTCTTCTGAACTAAAAATACTTCTGAGTGGCATTCCGAAACCCGCTTTACGTCTGTTGGTTACGTAATTTGGTAAATCGTTTTTAAAGGCATCTTTAAGTACCACTTTGGTTTTTCCTTTGTTGCTCAATTTGTATTTTCTTGGGATAGAATGAGCAAATTCGATGATGCGATGATCCAAGAAAGGCACTCTTCCTTCTACTGAGTTTGCCATGGTCATGCGATCTAAATAAGATACATTTTTTTGCAAGAAATTCTCGTACTCAAAACGTTTAAAACACTCGTAAGGATTGGCTCCTTCAGGAAAGTAATTGCTTAAAAACTCTGTAGTATTTTCTTTGTCTCCGTTAAATACAGATAAAGAATTTTCATAATCGCCCACTATGGTGTACAAACCAAATTTGTAATTAGGGTATTGATAATATTTACCCAGCTTGTGTAAATACCTTCTAAATGCTTTAAATTTTCCTTTTCCTTGATCCAGCGAAAATCCCATTTTAGCCATGGCATTAGACAAAGGCATTTTGCTCATCCAACCATCAAGCATGGTCATTTGGTGCCCAGCGTAACCCAGAAACAATTCATCTGCACCCATTCCACTTAATATTACTTTAGATTGTTTGGCAGCTTGTTGTGTAATTAAAAAAGAAGGGATTTGAGAACCATCAGCAATTAAATCATCACCGTATTTAATGGTGTTTCTAATTTGCTCCAAATTGGTGTTATCACTTCCTATAGGAATTTCGGTCATGTTTAAGTTCCACTCCTGAGCGAGTTGTTGTGCATAATGAAAATCAGAAGTAGTACCTTCTTTTTTAATGTCTTTAGCTTCTTTGCTGGCACAATAATGATTAATGTTCTCTTTATCTTTTAGGAAAGATGCAATAATGGAAGAATCTAATCCGCCTGATAAAAACGTACCAACAGGCACATCAGCTATCAATCGTTTTTCCGTAGCATCTTGCAATAAAATCTTTATTTCATCTTGTGCCTCTTGGTAAGTGATTCCTTGGTATTTATCTTGCTTAGGTTCCCAATACTTTTTAATTTGAAACGTAGCATTATTTAAATCGTATTCCGCAAAATGAGCCGCTTGCAAACGATTAATGTTTTTGAACAAGGTTTCGTTGGCTGGAGAATATTTAAACACAAAATATTTTTGCAAGTTCTCTGTAGCCAGTTCTGCTTTAACACCAGCTTTTAAAATGGACTTGATTTCTGAACCAAAAATCAGGTTATCATTTTGAGTTGAAAAGTACAAAGGTTTTACTCCAGCTCTATCTCTAATTAAAAAAAACTTGTTTTCATTTTCATCTAAAATGGCAATGGAAAAATCACCATTGAGTAAATCAATAAACCCCATTCCTTTTTGTTGGTAGAGCTTTAAAATAACTTCGGTATCAGTATTGGAAATGAAAATTTCGTTTTTTAAATGTTGTTCTTTTAACTCCAAATAATTGTACACCTCTCCATTGTAAATGAGGTGAATTTTATTGTCTAACGATGAGAATGGTTGATTGCCTTTTTCTGATAAATCTAAAATGCTGAGGCGCGTATGCCCCAAGCCAATTTTTTTATTATTAATAACAGTTTCGTATTTCCCTAATGCATCAGGACCACGATGCTGGATGACCTT
>JAESUI010000058.1 GCA_016763135.1 Flavobacteriales bacterium | reverse complement strand
TACATTTAAGCCCATTGTTTATGCTACGGCAATACAAGAAAAACATTTTTCCCCGTGTATGGAAGTTACAAATGTTAGGTATACTTTTCATAAGGGAGAATTTGGGTTGCTAAAAGATTGGTCACCAAGAAATTCTGATGGAGATTCTGATGGATGTCCAGTAACGTTAAAATATGCTTTAGCAAATTCTATGAATACAATTACCGCTTGGGTAATGAAACAAATTAACCCAGCTTTAGTGGTGCAAAAGGCACGAGATTTGGGAATAACAAGCCATTTAGATCCTGTCCCATCTTTATGTTTAGGTGTTGCTGATTTAAGTGTATTTGAAATGGTTGGAGCTAATGCTACTTTTGCTAATAAAGGAGTTTACATTGAGCCAACAATGTTTACGCGTATTGAAGATAAGCATGGTAATGTTATCATAGATGTAAATCCAGAATCAAAGGAAGCAATGGATGAACAAACAGCTTACGTGATGTTGGAATTAATGAAAGGAATTACATCAGGAGTTTATAATGAATGTAAAGGTAAAACTTTAGGGACTGGAATGAGGTTACGAGGCGCTATTTCTAAAGCAAGACCTTATGTTGGCCATCGATATCCTATAGCTGGAAAAACAGGAACGACACAAAATAATTCTGACGGATGGTTTATGGGTTTAACACCAGATTTAGTTACTGGAGTATGGGTAGGAGCAGATGAAAGAGCAATTCGATTTGCTAGGACCTATTATGGTCAAGGAGCAAATACTGCACTACCAGTTTGGGGCTATTACATGCAAAGAATACATGCAGATAAAAAATTAAAAATTTCTGATGGAGATTTTGAAAAACCAGAAAAACCATTAACGATTGAATTGGATTGTAAAAAGTACAATGACATGAATGGAGGGATTGATTATGGAGGAGGAGATTCCGATTTTTAAAATAAAGAATTATGGCAATTAATAAAGTTGTTGCAAATGTACAAGAAGCAACACAAGGAATACAAGATGGAATGACCTTAATGCTAGGGGGGTTCGGTTTGTGTGGTATACCAGAAAATTGCATTGCAGAAATGGTTAAAATGAATGTTACAGGAATAACATGCATTTCTAACAATGCAGGAGTAGATGATTTTGGATTAGGTTTATTGCTTCAAAAAAAGCAAATTAAAAAAATGATTTCCTCTTATGTTGGAGAGAATGATGAGTTTGAGAGACAAATGCTAAGCGGAGAATTAGAAGTTGATTTGATTCCTCAAGGTTCTTTGGCAGAAAGATGTAGAGCAGGTGGCGCTGGAATTCCAGCATTTTTTACACCAGCAGGTTATGGTACCGAAATAGCTGAAGGAAAAGAAGTAAGGGAGTTTAATGGTAAGCCTCATATTTTAGAAAGTGCATTAACAGCAGATTTTGCTATTGTAAAAGCTTGGAAAGGGGATACTGCAGGGAATCTGGTTTTTAAAGCTACGGCAAGAAATTTTAACCCTATGATGGCAATGGCAGGTAAAATCACTATTGCTGAGGTAGAAGAATTAGTTGAAGAAGGAGAATTAGATCCAAATACAATTCATACTCCTGGAATATTTGTACAACGAATTTTTCAAGGAATAGATTATGAAAAAAGAATTGAGCAACTAACAGTTCAGCCTAAATAGTAAAAACTTTCATTGAAAAACATAGAGAGAAATATTGCTATACTGTTATTTTTAATCTGTTGGGTTTATATATGGATAAGAGCAGTAACGGTCCCTTTTTCTCATGATGAAGTTGCTACATTTTTTCATTTTATTCATTCAGGTACTCTTATTGATTTGCCCGCTAATGATCTTGGTGCGAATAATCATTTACTAAATACGTTTTTAACTTTTGTAAGCTATAACTTTTTTGGACATACAGAATTAGCATTACGACTACCCAATTTATTAATTGCACCCATCTATTTTTTTTACCATTATTTAATTTCTAAAAAACTTCAATCTCTTATTTTAAAATGGGTTTACATTGTTTGTATGTTTTTTACTCATTACCTGCTTGAGCATTTAGGGTATTCTAGAGGGTATGGAATGTCTCTTGCTTTTCTTGCTGGAGCAATCTTTTTCATTTTAGATTATGTTTCAACCAAACATGTAAAAAGCTTATGGAAGCTATTCTTAATGTTAACACTGGCATTGTCTGCAAATTTGGCCTTACTGCATTCTTTTATTATCGTTATTGTTTATGTTTTGGTTGTAAGTCTTTTATCTTTTAGGGAGATGGAGAAAAAGAGCAGATATCAGCACCTTTTGATTTATACTGTAACAGCAGGGGTTTTCTTAATAGCGGTTCTTTATTTACTTGAATTGAAAGAAAAAGGAGCTCTTTATATGGGAAGCCAAGATGGGTTTTGGGAAGTAACAATGATTACATTAATTAAGAGTATTAATATTGATTACAACATTATTATTGCGGCATTTGTATTGTTACTGTTTGGAATCTCTCTCTTGGCATTTTCACTTTTTAACTATAAAAACTTTTCGTTAAAAACACTCAGTAATAGCAATAACTTTTATAGCTATTTGTTGTTGGGAAACATTGTTGCCATTATTTTATCTAGTCAAATAATGGGAGTTAATTATCCAGAAAATAGAGCGGTGATGTTTTTAATACCGTTCTTTTTTGGTAGTGTATGCTTTGCAATAAATGGAGTTTCATCAGTTAATCGAGTTAAGAAAATATTGGTTTATTCTTCCTTATTATTATTGTTTATTCCTATAAGATCTTTTGGGTTTATAAACTTGACTTATCAAACATACATTGACTTTATAGAACAGCGAATACCTCCAAGATATATTACAACCATACTAGAAGATGGAAGAAAAAATAATTATAAACCGTTAGTAGCAGGATACCACATGAGACACTTTGTTTATGCCTATTATAATTTTAAAAACGGAGGGGAACTCAACCATTTTTATGAATATGGTTATCCTGGAAGAATTGGAGATTTTCAAATTGTTGATACGTCAGAAAGTCCTATTTTTAGAAAAGAGTATGATGTTGTTGATTATGATGAGATTACTAAGTATTCGTTAATTAAGAGGAAGAAGCCTGCTCTTAAAAAAGAGTTATTTATATCGCCTTTTAATAGTTCTGAAGGGAGTATAAATCAAGAGTATTTTGATTTATTTAGAAATGAAAATTTAGCAGATTCTTTAAAAGAGAAGGCTGTTCTTTTGACTTTTAATTTCCATATTAAATCATCAGAGAAACCATTAAAAGTGAGGCTGGTAATTGAATTGTCTGATGAATCTGGAAAAAAATTATACTATGATTATTTTCCGTTAGATTGGACAAAAACTGAATGGGATGGAGATTTCAAGTATCAAATGCCAATTCATAATATTCCACAAGAAACAAAAAAAATAGTGGTGTATTTATGGAATAGGGGTAAAAAAGAATTTGAAGTATCTCAAGGAACAGTTAAATTTGAAGAGATTATATTAGAATAGTAGATTATGTTAGACAAAACAGGAATTGCAAAAAGAATTGCTCAAGAGTTAAAAGATGGTTGGTATGTTAATTTAGGAATTGGGATACCAACTTTGGTTGCTAATTTTGTTCCTGAAGGCATTACAGTAGAATTCCAATCTGAAAATGGAATTTTAGGTATGGGACCTTTTCCTTTTGAAGGAGAAGAGGATGCGGATTTAATAAATGCAGGAAAACAGACTGTAACGTTAATGCCTGGAGCTTCAATTTTTGATTCTGCAATGAGCTTCGCTATGATTAGAGGGCAACATGTTCAATTAACGGTTTTGGGAGCTATGGAAGTTGCTCAAAATGGAGATATTGCTAATTGGAAAATTCCAGGAAGAATGGTGAAAGGAATGGGTGGTGCAATGGACCTTGTAGCTTCTGCTGAGAACATTATTGTAGCAATGATGCACACCAATAAAAAAGGAGAAAGTAAGCTTTTACCTAGCTGTTCTTTACCTCTAACAGGTGTTGGGTGTGTAACTAAAATAATTACTAATTTGGCTGCCCTTGAGGTAAAAGGAGGAGTATTTCATTTATTAGAAAGAGCCCCAGGAGTTTCTGTTGAAGAAATTAAAGCAGCAACTGCTGGAGAACTAGTTATTGAGGGAGAAATACCTGAAATGAGCATTGATTAGTCACAAAACACCATTTTAGGAACCAAATAATCTTAACATTTTTATACAAATCCGTTGGTTTAGAGGCAACTATATGCCGATTTTTCAGTCTTTAAAAGGTAGGCTTTTAAAAATTAGTATCTTGTAAAGTTCTAAAAGACTGAATTGAAGAATTTATTAAACATATTATTGATTTGTGTTGGCATTAATTGTGTTGCTCAAAACGCTGTGCTCGAATTTAAAGAGAACAAAGGGCAATGGAATGATAATATTGAATACAAAGCCAAAATTCCTGGTGGGAATCTATATTTAGAGCAAAATAGACTTATTTATCAATTTTACAATGAGGAGGATATTATTCGCTCAGGAGATCTTCACCATGGGTTTATAAAAAATCCTACACACCAAGATTCAATTATTAATTTACATGCTTTTCAGGTTAATTTTTTGAATTCAACAACATCAAAGTTATCGGCTGAAACCCCTCGTCCAGATTATGAAAATTATTTTATTGGTAATGATAAAAGTAAATGGGCAAGTAATGTAAAAAAGTATGAAACGATTAGCTATCATAACCTCTATAATAATATTGGGCTAAAATTTTACATGCAAAAAAGTTATTTGAAATATGACTTTACGGTGTTGCCTAGCGGTAATCCTAAAGAAATAAAATTGGAGTACAAAGGGGTAGATAATCTTTATCTTAAAGAGGGAAATTTATACATTAAGACTTCGGTAAATGAGGTTGTAGAACAAAAGCCTTATGCGTATCAAATCATTAGAGGAAATGAAAGAGAAGTTAAGTGTAAGTTTGTTTTAAAAGGAAACGTGTTGTCTTTTGCTTTTCCACGAGGCTACAAGAAAAACCTACCTTTAATTATTGATCCAGTTCTAATTTTTGCATCATATTCTGGTTCTACGGTAGATAATTTTGGGTTTACATCTACGTTTAATGATGCAGGTAATTTATATGGAGGAGGTATAAGTTTTGGAGTTGGATACCCATTAACAGTAGGAGCATATCAAACCGTTTATGGTGGTGGGGCAAGAGATATCTCTATTTCTAAATTTACACCAAATGGAACAGGGTTAGTTTATTCTACTTATTTAGGGGGGAATAGCGAAGATTTTCCTCATAGTTTAATTGTAAATAGTAATGATGAGTTGTTAATTTTTGGAACAACAAGTTCTGTTAATTTTCCTGTAACAGGAGGCGCTTATGATAATACCCATAATGGGTCATATGATATTTTTGTTGCTAAACTTAGTAGCAATGGCATGGTATTACAAGCCTCTACTTTTATTGGAGGAACAGCTAATGATGGACTGAATTTAGCCCCTCAATTAAAATATAATTATGCAGATGATTATAGAGGAGAGGTCTTTGTTGATGCCAATGATAATGTTTACGTAGCAAGTACCACAAATTCAACTGATTTCCCTACTACTGCAGGGGTATTTCAGCCAGCCCTATCAGCTTCACAAGATGCTTGTATTTTTAAATTAACTCCAAACTTAGGGACATTAACGTGGAGTACATACATGGGAGGAACGAACGCTGATGCTGCATATTCACTTCAGTTAAATACTTTGGGAGATATATTAGTAACGGGAGGGACAGCAAGTCCCAATTTTCCTACTACAGTTGGTACTGTTCAATCTAGTTTTGGAAGTGGAATAGCAGATGGGTGGGTGGCAAAAATTAATGCTAGTGGAACAAGTATAATGGCAAGTACTTTTTTAGGTACGGTAGATTATGACCAATCCTTTTTTGTACAATCCGATACTGCAAATAATATTTACGTTGTTGGGCAAACTGCGGGAACATATCCAATTACTCCAGCAGGAGTTTATAGTGTTCCTAACAGCGGTCAATTTTTACACAAACTTACACCAGATTTGTCGGCAACGGTATTTTCTACCACATTTGGAAGAGGTTCAGGAGAAATTGATATTGCTTTATCAGCATTTTTAGTCAATGAGTGTAATTACATCATGGTTTCAGGATGGGGAGGAACAGTAAATTCTGCATTTAGTTCTGCAAGTTTTAGTACTACAAATGGGCTACCTATTACTGCTAATGCAATTCAAAGCATTACAGACGGTAGTGATTATTATTTAACCATGTTTTCTGAAAATGCAACATCATTGATGTTTGCTACTTTTTTTGGAGGGAATGCTAGTGATGACCACGTAGATGGTGGTACGAGTCGATTTGATAAAAAGGGGATTGTTTATCAGGCCGTTTGTGCATCATGTCTCGCTGCAACATCAGATTTTCCAACAACGCCAGGTGCATGGTCCAATACAGATAATAGCTCTAACTGTAATCTAGGTGTTTTTAAAATTGATTTATCGATACTTACAGCAGACGCAAATATTTATGCAACACCTTATCACTGTATTGGAGATACTGTTCATTTTCAAAACTTAAGTAATGGAGGGATATCATATTATTGGAATTTTGGAGATGGAGATACCTCAACATTATTTGAGCCTTATCATTTTTATGGTGCTGCAGGAACATATACGGTAATGTTAATTTCTTTAGATTCTTCATCTTGTTTAAAACAAGATACTGCTTATGTTGATGTGTTCATTAATTTGCCGCCAGTTGCTAACATTGCGCCTACTAATGTTTGCAAAGGAGATAGTGTTCAGTTAAGTGTAACAGGAGGGTTGGTCTTTGATTGGCAGCCAAACTATAATATTTTGAATAGTACTACTGATACACCAACAGTTTTTCCAGATACTACAACATTATATACAGTTATTGTTTCTGATAGTTGCGGAACTGATACGGCTCAAATATTGATTACAGTCTTTGAGAAAAACATAAACATTGATTCAAACATTAGAATTTGTTTAGGTCAAAATGCTCAAATTAATGCATTTGGAGGAGTAAGTTATTCATGGTCACCAATTGGGACTTTAAATAATCCGAATATCGCTGGACCAATAGCAACCCCATTGCAACATACAATCTATAATGTGGCAGTAACCGATGCCAATAATTGTGTTTGGGATACTTCAATGACAGTTTTTGTGGACACTTTGCCTCCTACAGCCTTAGGGTCAGTTCCTAATGAAATTTGTGAAGGAGATAGTGTAGAAATTTATGCTTCAGGCGGAATAACTTATAGCTGGACTCCAACGGGTACATTGACGAGCCCTAACGATTCTTCAACAATGGCATTTCCTACGCAAACTACTAATTATGTTATTGAAGTAACTAATGGTTGTGGGTCTGGTTTTGATACTGTTTTGGTAGAGGTACATGTTGTGGTTGCGAATATAGTTCCAGATACAATAGTTTGTGCTGGAGAGACTGTAAATTTATGGGCTATTGGAGGCGATTCTTATTTATGGTATTCGTCAGGAAATTCAGCACACTCAACCAATAGTAGCTTTAGTCCGACAATTAATGTGCCGACAACTTTTTATGTGGATGTAACAGATGCTGCTGGGTGTACAGTTACCATGTCTGTTTTTGTAGATACATTGGCAACACCATATCTTGAAATAGGCCCTGATATTTCTACTCAATGGGGTTCTCAAGTTACATTAACACCAAATACAAATGGAATTACTTTTTGGTGGAGTCCATCGGAAGGATTGAGTTGTACAGATTGTTTAAACCCAGTAGTAACAGCATTAGAATCATCCACTTATTACTTAACAGTACAAGGTGCAAATGGATGTTTTAGTTATGATACCATTACAGTATTTTTTGATGGAATTATTTATGTTCCCAATTCTTTCTCTCCCGATGGAAATGGAGTTAACGATATTTTTTATGCTTATGGTAAAGACATCATAGAATTTGACATGTATATTTTTGATAGGTGGGGAGAAAAATTATTCCACACAGATGATATGCGGATTGGTTGGGATGGAGTTTATAAAGGAACACTTTCTAAAAACGATGTGTATGTTTGGAAAATAAAATATATGGACATTCAAGGAACTGAAGGAACCATGTACGGAACGACTACATTACTTAAGTAGCTCTTTTACTTCGAAATAACTCAAAAACAAACCATCCAATAACAACAATGTATTCAATGGCTATTAGTAAATAGTTTTCTTGGTAGGTATCACTCATATAAGCTGTGTAACTCAGCACAACTAACATAGACCAAACAATAGCATAGCGGTAGTTTCTTACAAAAACGCTAAGTAATACTAAGTTAATTACATACCAAGGATGGACTGTTGTTGCTAATAGTAAGTAAATGGTATAGGCAAAAAACATTTTCTTTAATACATCTTGCCAAGAGTTATTTTTGTAAAAATAAACTACCATTACCAACACAAATGTTGCGATAGACAGTATTGGACCAACTTGTTGTATGATGTTATACCCAACTTGTTTAAAGCCTAACCACCTTATTACATAATAAATACTTGCATTAAATTCAAAGGTTCTAAAGTATAAATCAATGCTCGAAAAAATATGCTCAATGAGTTTGTGATCGAGAAAAGGCAAGAAGGTAAAAGCCAAAGCTAATGTGGTAATAATATAAAACCAAACACTTTTTGCTATGCCCAATCGTTTGAGTAAAACAGGTAAAAATAATATTGGGATTAATTTTATACTAATTGCCATTGCCCACCAAAATGCTGCTCCAGCCCATTTATTTGCCATTAACCAATACACACCAACAACAATGCATAAAAGCATCATTCCTTCAAAGTGTAAATTGCCAGAAAGCTCTACAATTACCAAAGGATTTAACGCATACAATAAAAT
>JAESUI010000057.1 GCA_016763135.1 Flavobacteriales bacterium | reverse complement strand
ATCTTCAAGTCTAAACCATTCGGAAGCTGTGTTTGATTCCAATCCAGGGATTGATGATTTAAAATCATAAAATGTAGCGACCCAATTATCATTTTCAGATATGTTAATAATATTTATTCCAGTTATTACAGCTCCAATTTCTTGAGCCAATTTTATAAATTCCGCTTTAGAATTTAACTCCACCATAGGGTTTTTAAATTTGTAATCATCTGCTAACAAATCCATAGATTCTTGAATTTGTGCTGGGTTATTAAATCCATTTAAAAACTTGGTTACAATTTCTTGATTTGTCATATTATTATTTTTAGTTTGTTTCATTTAGTGCTCTAACCTTTTTCTATTTTGAACCGATAAATTTTGCTATTTTCAATACTAAACCTCTCGTTCCTAATCTTGTTGAGAAAACTAACATTTTATTCCCTACCCCGTAAATTATTGTTCGTTTTCCTTTTAGCATCGCCTTAATTCCGAAAATTGCAACTTTTTTAGGCTCAGCTTGTTTTAAGTTTTTATAAGCTCTCTGGATTGCCCCATTTCAGAATTCTGTGTAAAATTAGATTTAGTAGGTCCTGGACAAAGACAAGTAACAGAAATATTTGTCTGCTTTAACTCTTCATTTAAAGCTTCACTAAATGATAATACAAATGATTTTGTAGAAGCATAAACCGAAAAAAGTGGCATAGGAAAGAATGCTAAAATTGACGAAACATTTAGAATTTTACCGTAATTTTCAATTTGCATACCGTTTAGAAAAAACCTTGTTAAAGAAATAAGTGATGCTATGTTAAGTTGAACCATTTCTAGTTGCTTTTCAATATCGGTTTTTGTAAATTCATTATAATCGCCAAACCCTGCATTATTGATAAGAATTGTTACTTTTAGCCCTTGATTTTTGATGTCAGCATAAAGTTCATTTGCAGAGTTTATTATTGACAAATCCTTTTCAAGAATAACAACATTCACCTTCGTCTTACTTAATATTTGCTCTTTTAATTCGGTTAGTTTTTCTGTGTTCCGAGCTGTAATAATTAAGTCAAATCCTTTATCCGCTAATATCAAAGCAAACTGATAACCAATTCCTGAAGATGCTCCTGTGATTAGTGCTGTTTCTTTCATCTTTGTGTGTTACTGGTTTATAAACAAAATTTAAGGGATAAATAACGTTTTCGCTTAAACCAATCAATAATTAAATAAAATTCACTATCTCCAATTTTACTACTTAATTATTTTATTGTTTTAAGCTTTCTTGGATGTGGTTTTTCATTTTCTACATAAAACTTAAATTCCTCTAAAAGTTGATTTACCATAGAACCCATTTTCATTTTCATTAATGGCTTCATAATAGTGCCAATAAAGCCACTAATATCCATATTCATTTCCATCATTAAGTTTGTTTTGTCAGTACTTATTGTTGTTAATTTCCAACTACTTGTACCTTCTTTTGCCATTGAAGGCAAACCTTCTGTAATCTCATATTTAAATGAGTGAGTGTCGTCTGAATAATTGATCAATTTTTCTTTTAAAGCGCCCATTCCTTTTACATTACAACCTCTTTCCGAACAAGAAGCCCCGTTAAAGCTATCTCCACTTCCTTCAGAATGTTTTACTACTGAAGCCCATTTGTGAACATTTGCAAAATCCTTACCTAGGACATTCCAACACTTTTCTATATCAGAATGTATTATAATTTCTTTTTTGATTACCATATTTTATGATTTTGCGTTTGATGCAATCGTTCTTGGGTGTGGGCTTCCATTTTCGACATAATACTTAAATTCTTCTATAGCTTCGGATGTCATTTTTTTTATCTTTTTCTTCATCATACCTCCCATTAACCAACCCATAAAACCACCTGTTTTTATTTTAACGGTCATTTTTAGTTTGGTTTTTCCATTTCCTAAATCAAATAATTGCCAATTGTTTGAGGCGTATCTAACCATTTTTGGGAATCCTTCCTTTGCTTCATAAGAAAGTGAGTGTTTTTCTGAAGAATAAGACAATAGAACTTCCTTTATCTCGCCCATCCCTGCTACTGAACAACTTCTTTCTGTACATTTAGACCCATTTATTGATTCTTCATTAAGTGCTTCAGAGTGTTTAACAGAAGATGACCATATTTGAACATTTCCGAATTGAGGACCTAAAACCTCCCAAACTTTTTCTATTGGAGCATCAATTGTAACCTCTTGATTAATAATAATTGGTTTTTTTTCTGTTGCTTGAGCATTAAAACCCAGCGCCAATGTCAATGCTACTGCTGACAATTTCATTACATTCATAATATCTATTTTGATTAATCAATATCGCAAATTTAGATGGAAGTATTTCAATGAAATAACTACTTTGGCTCAATAAGTAGTCAATTCGGATCAAACGTATTAATCTCGGTATTCGGTCGGAGTTTTTCCCGTTATTTTCTTGAAATTTCGGTTAAAAGAAGTCATAGTCTCAAATCCGCAATCGTTGGCAATATCTATTATTCTGTTTTCCTTTATTATTAATAGCTGAGTAGCTTTTTTTATTTTTTCAGTTAATAAGTATTGTTTTGGACTTTTTTTGTAAAACTCTTTAAACTTGCGTTTGAACGTTGATAAACTCATACCACATAGCATTGCTAATTCATTTAATGAAAGGTCTGAATATTTATTGTTTTCTATGATAGATTTAAATTCATATTCATAAGGTTTAAAAATAGAAGCAATAAAACTGATTACACTTGGAGCATTTTCAGATTTTGATAAAAGAATGATAAATTCTTTGAGTTTCGTTAATAAGAGATCATCATCAACAATTACTGGGTTATCTAATAAATATGAAATATTAGTTTTGAAATTTGATAATAATTTATCGATAACAATTTTTTTCGCATCATAATTGGTTGTGTAATCTGATGAAAATAGGTTCTCTTTGAAAAGATGTTTAATTATTTCAGGATAAAAATATACACCTATCAAAGTAATTTTATTACTTGTTTGTTTTTCGAAAAAATAGTTTCCACATTTAGCAAATAGTCCATCACCATCTTTCATGTGAATAGTATTGTAAGGCGTTCGTAAAACAATATCTCCATTATCAACAAACATAAAACAGGCTTCATTTTCTTGAAAGTACTTTTCAATTCTGTTAAACTTCCCCATAACAATCTTGCCAAATATTGTTTTTTTTTGGTATGAAAGTTTTTTGTATTGATGAATTTTTGGAGTCATCTAATTATTGCCAACGATTAGTGTATGGTGTCGTAGCATGCCGAAGGCTGCTATGCAGTATATACATTGTTGGCTGATGTTTTTATTTTTAAGATTTCGATTCCTTCACTTCTGTAGTCATTAAGATTCATCCTTGATATGGAAAAACTGTGGTTTCCTAAGGTATGCTGCAAAAATTGTACACATAACAATTAGAACTACTACTTCAAACGGCTTTCCTTTATACATATGTATGAAAACTATAAATGTCATATAAAGAGCCAAAATAGATGTTCCCAAAACTATTGTTTTGTTATATAAAAATAAGGCTGTAGCTATTAGTAGAATAATACCAACAGATATAATAACAGTATTATTTGTAACAATTTTATCCATTTGGTCTGAATGAAATATCTTTCCGATACCGTTTTGAATGAAAATAGTAGATATTACTAAAGAAGGTAACCATATTAGTGCTTTCCTAATTCTCTTTTCTCTTTTCATATTCTATCAATGTTTAATTGTTTTGTAAAGCTTATGTTTAATGGCAGCCAACGGTTAGTATATGGCAAGTAGGGCAATAGAAAGCGATAAACTTTCATCCCGATAGCTATCGGGATTGCACTTAGCCAAATATAAATATTTTGTTTTTAATTTTTTCATCTTTAAAAGCCAAATTTTATATTTGGCGGTGTTTGTAAATAGCACTGAACTTCTCTAAACCAAAAAACGCCTATTTGCTATATACAGTGTTAGCCACTTTTATTTTATTATAAGTTTTAAAAAAAACTTTCGGATCTTTTTTGATTAATTGAACAATTTCAGATGCTCCATATTCTTTTTCAATGGTTAGGCCCATATGGCATCCGACAATGTAAAAAAGCCTGTCACCAGAACATTGCCCCAACACTTTTCCCAAAATTTCATTCGTAATTTCCTTTTCAAGATTATTATCCAAAAAAGTCATCACATTATTAAACTGAATTAACTTTTGATTCAATTTAGCAGAATCCAATAATACTTCATAGTCGTAGTCATTCAATTCATTTATTTCAATTCGTTTTTGAAATGGAGTTAAAGTTGCCAACCCTTCATTCATTGTCATAGACAAAACAATTTCTTTAAGGTCTTTCACTTTTTTTGCACCCAAAATATCAGGAAGTGGATGGTATTTTTCAAATCCGATGTGAAACAATTCGTGAGCAATATATAGCTTAATTTCGTTGTAATTCTTTCGGAATGGCTTGTAATCAATATTTATGCAAATCTTGTCATTCATGGCAATTCCATTATAACCACCTATTACATAAAATAGTGTCGCATTTTGAGAATACTCTTGGGGCAAATATTTTAAGGGCAAGTTTGCATACTCCTTGAGGATTTCTTTTTCGTTGTTTTTTAAAAATTGGATAGTGGATTTAAGGCTATCTATTCGTGTAGAAACCTTTTCAAAGTTAAAAACTGTTATTTCACCGTTTAATGCATTTGTTAAGTCGTCTTTTGTTATAGGATCTGATGAGTATTTTTTGCTGTGGTCAAAAATGAGTTGATAACCTTGGTGTGTAGTTAATTCATTATCAACTCTATTACCATTAGAAAAGTAATTAATTAAGATTTCGGCTCCAGAATGGTCGCTTACTATAGAAGATTTTTCTATTTTAATTATTTCTTGCTTATTATCAGAACAAGCTGTTAAAAAAAATAGTATTAATATGACTGGTATTCTATTCATTTTACAATCACTGCCAACACTGTATATGGGTAGCTGTATCCTGAAAGGTGCTATTACTCATATACAGTGTTGGCAGTAGTTTTAATCTTTTAGGATAATCGCTTCTTGGTCATAATATTTTCCATTACTTATCATCACTTTGAAAAAATAATTTCCAGAGGACAAATAATTAGCGTTAATCGAAATTTGATTAAATCCGATTGAGACTTCGATTTCCTCAAAGAATACCATTTCACCTAAATTGTCATAAATATTAATAGTTGCAGTACCTGTTATTGTTGAGTTAATGATTGAATTAAAACTTCCATTATTCGGATTAGGGAAGATGTTAATAATCTCAATTCCTTCAAAATTGATGACTTCTACATTGGAATAAGTAAAATGACCATTAAAGTCGGTTTGTTTTAATCGGTAGTAAGAAGTTCCAGTATAAGGACCGTAGTCAATGGCAGAATAATTTAATAATACTGAAGAGTTCCCTGCTCCATTAATTGTTTTTATACTTTCCCAATCTATCCCGTTTTGAGACCGTTCAATGGTAAAATAATCGTTATTAATTTCAGAAGCTGTTTGCCAATCTAATTGAGCATATTTGCTATTTAATGGCGAAACTGTAAAATTAATTAATTCAATAGGTAATGGTGTTTGAGAAGTATTTATCGTTCCAAGAGTAAATCTTAAATTATTAGCAATTGCCGAAACTCCAGTAAATTGATAGATATTACCTCCAATTAAGGTTGCTCCTAAAATTACACCACCAGTGCCTATTGTTTCATCTGTGAAAACACCATCATTGTCTGTATCAATCAATAACCTTAAATCAGATAATGTAACAGAGCCTAAGCCTGTTAGATCCCATCTTATATCAATATTGCCCACATCAACAGCAGTTAATGAGGTATTTACTTCACTTGCTCTCCAGACTCTATCGAATCGTGCTTGAACCCCTACAGGCACGTCAGTTGTCTCTGTGGCTTGTTTCGCCCCATTATCATGCCCCCAAATTAAAAATTCATCATCATCTAAGTTACTTGGATTATTAATCCTAACTATACCCGTTCCTTGTGCATCTGTATGGTTTGAGCCATCAGAAGCTTGTCCTATACCTGCTACTTCATAATCATAATTACCATTAGCAACATTATCTTCATTATAGAGGTCATTACTACTTAATGATAAACCATACTTGGCGGCAAGATAATTCTCGGTTATAATGCGTTCAGCTAAATTGAGGCTAACCCTATGCACTATTATTTCGGACAAGTCACCATCTAAAGATTCACCTCCTTGTCTTCCTATTCCAAAATCCGACCAATCCTTTAAGGTGTTATTGTAGGTTGTTGTTCCCGCTGCAAGTGTCCCATCTATATATTGTTCGATTAAAGTGCCATTATAATCTTGAGTAATAACATAAAACTGACCTGTTGTCAGAGCGGTAGTTTTAGCAATATTTCTTATAGAATTATCTGTTTGAATGCCTCTTCCCCAAATCATTCCTGTTGAACCTTCTACCCACATACCTATGCTTTTTAGGCTAAGAGAAAAAGGGATTCCAGCAGGACTAGCTTGTATTATTCCAGGATTACCAGCGTTAATGACATTAAACTGAACCACGACAAATATCGTTACTTGCGAGTTAGTGTTAACTCCTGATGATAAAACTCTGTCGCTTGTACCGTTGAAAGTAAGTGTTGAAAACCCATTAAGAGCATTTGTATTTAAATTAGGTTTGTTCACGCTGGTTGTCTGGATTGCGTTGTTTGTGTTGCCAGATATATCATTCCATTGTTGAATGTTTGAACTGTTACCCCCCAATGTTACCCCTGCATCCGTGTAGCAATTTCCTTCAACCGGTAACCAAATTTCGTTAGTTGTTAAATTGCCAACTCCACCAGGTCCAGTTTGTGCAAATCCAAAAAAGGGTAACCCTATTAATATTATTAATATATTTTTCATAGTTTACTTATTATTGCCAACGGTCTTGGCTATGATTTCGTTGTTATTTTAATAACAATAAAATTAACTATTCCACCAACTTTAAACTATGATTAATATCATTCTACCAACTTTAAACTATGATTAATATCATATTTAAACTATGATTAATATCATAGAGGTTCACCTTATTGTAAGTCGAATTATCATTATAAAAAAAATATCGAAAAAGAAAAAGGCCTTTATGTGTCTATCGATAGACAGTTAAAATTGAATAGAAGGTTACTTCATCATTATAACAGGGCAGGTAAAGCTGTGATAAGAAAAACAGAATTACTTAAGGTTGGATTTAACCCTAAATATTTCACACACTATTCGAAAAACAGAAAAGGAGATGTTTACCTGTTTTGTTACGAGTTCGGGTTTTTAGAGAAACAAGAAAATGGTAAGCCAAAATATGTACTCGTACAATGGCAATATTATATGGATACTTAATATATCCTCCCACTTCTCCAGCTATCAACAGCTCTAAACCAACTGTTTTTAAACATTGGCGACCTGCTTAAGCTATAGTCATTATTACTTACAGGGTTTTTTACTTTATGAAATACAAAACTAATGGACATCATGTTGTTTTCCTCTCCATAAATCCAGTTTTCATAATCCTTGTTTTTATATACCACATTTGGTGTTCCATAAATAATATAGATGATACCTCTATCTGTTTTCCAACCTTCTAAATAAGAGGTGAAGTAGTTGTTGGCACTTTCAACACGTGTATAATATTCTCTAATTAATGTTCTTGCCCTTTCGCTACTTCCAGCAACATTAATCCAATGTTGATCTACAGCTAATTTTTTATTTTCACTATCATTGAGTACAGCAAATTCTTTTTTTGTAGAGATATAGCGCATAGGGCCAATCATGTTTTCTGGATTTTTAACTTTCGGAAAATTTTCTTGGAAGTTAAATAGTGTAGGTCCAGAATTAACATTCTCTGTAGCTTGAAAATGGTACAATCCTTTTTCTGTAACAGTATATGCTAGGGTATTGGTAGAGTCAAAATCTAGCAGTGAAGTAAATTTTGGTTTAAAGACTAGATCTTTAGTTTCTGCATCAACAGAAAAAGGTGGTTTTGCTATCGGTAATTTAGTGCTATAAAATTTTAGTGTAATTGATTTGCTAGGGTTTCCTTCATTCTTTTGTATGAATACTTTATCGTTACTATTAAAATGGTTTTTAAAAACAACATTGTGGGTAGAGTCTAATAACAAGTAATTTTGAGAATTATAAATATTTGAACGATTAACCGTTATTCGTTTTCTAATGTAGTGGTCACGAGTTAAGTCATTAACAGTTATTACTAAGTCATAATTTTTATTTACAGCTGTTTTTAGTTTTATCAACCCATCTAAAAACTTCTTTTGTTTGTTGCTGCCATAATCTGTAAAAAAAATAGAAGCACTATCTGTTAATGTCTCGGTTGCTTTGTCTGTTAGCTCATACTTTATTAAGATGTTAGCACTAAAAGCAGTATCAGTACGTTTTTTAGTGTATAAAATATTCTCTGAACTTAATCTAAAGTGTAATTCAGTTAACGTATCGTTTTTATGGAAAATTTTATAATCAGGATCAATGAGATTTAAACCAGGCATATAAATTCCTGCAACATTTTTATTAGTTGCGGCTTTTTGTCCCGATTTACAAGCAAATGCAAAAGCGATTATGGATAATATGATAATTAGCTTTTTATTCAATTTGTTTTTTGTTTTCTGGAAGAACTTCATTTGGAAGTTGCTTTTTTGTTTTTACACCTAATTTTTCCAACCTGATAGTCGCATCAATTAAATTACCTTTTCCAGATTTTAGTTTATTAAATGCCTTGTCGTACGAAGTGTTGGATTGCTCTAAAGATTTCTTGATTTTCTCCATATCTTCAACAAAATTAACAAACTTATCATGTAACGCACCAGCTTGACGAGCAATTTCTATTGCATTTTTCGTTTGCTTTTCATTGGCCCAAACAGATTTAATAGTTTTTAGAGTAGCTAAAAGAGTAGATGGAGTAACGATTACTACTTTTTTATCCCAAGCGTATTGATATAAACCATGGTCATTTTGCATTGCTAAACCAAAAGAAGACTCAATAGGCATAAACATTAGCACAAAATCAGGAGAATTAATTCCATAAGCTGAAGAATAGTTCTTCTCGCTTAAATTTTTAATTTGATCTTTTACTGAGTTTATATGGTTTTTAAGATAAGTTTTTTGTTCATCATTATCACTTGAGTTAACGTATTGCTCATAAGCTTTTAAGGACACTTTAGCATCAACTACAATGTGTTTGTTTTCTGGTAAATTGATTATAATATCAGGTTGTAATCTTTTCCCTTCATCATTTGTTGAGCTGTGCTGAGTTTCGAATTCCTCTCCCTCTATTAATCCAGAACTTTCTAAGATTTTTTCTAAAATTAACTCCCCCCAGTTTCCTTGTACTTTAGAATCTCCTTTTAATGCCTTTGTCAGGCTCTGAGCATCTTCACGCATTTGCTGGTT
>JAESUI010000006.1 GCA_016763135.1 Flavobacteriales bacterium | reverse complement strand
TTCTGATAATTTTAAAAGAAATGGAGATACTATATATCTAAACCACTCATATCTGATTTTAAAGAATGACACTCTAAATAGTTTTGGAGTTAAATAAAACGATTTGCCAACAACGTGTATAATTCATTGCTAGTGCAATGATTACTTGGAAAATCCTGCGGATTTTCATCTGACTCGTTTTCTTTTGCTAAATTAGTTACCTAAACACGCAACGCAATCATACACGAAGACGTTACCAAACAGTTGATAAAAAGAAATGAAACAGCTCCTTATTTTAATATTTACAATTTCGATTTTATCAAGTTGTGATCGAAAAAAATCAGACAAAATTCAATCTGAATTTAAACAAAAAACTGTTTCAAAAACTGAAATGGATTCGAAACTAAACGCTGAATTAGAAATTGTCCAATCAAAAAAGAAAAAGGATACAATTAATAATTATTGGGCATTAGTATCAGACACAATTTCCAATAAAAGGGAGTTCAAAATTTCGGAGCTAAAATATACTCTTGAATTAAAAACATATAGTTTAAATGATAGTTCAATCGTTAGGAATTTAGCATCAGGAGAAGAACAGGCATATTTAGACCATTCTCACAAAATGGTAACTGATTTTAAACTTTTAACTGACTCAATTGTTGACAGAAAACAAATCGACCGAACTGATTTTGAAAAATATTTGATTCCTGAATTTTATGCAGAATGCAATCTTTTCTCAACCAAAATTGATAGTATTTTAGGAAATACTTTTTACATAACTTCTGACTTGGCTGTTCCTGATACTGACAATCAATGGAGAGTCTGGTATTCTATTAAAATAAATGATAATCGAATTGGGAATTTAGAAATTAAAGAAGCGGATTATGTCGGAATGTAAAACCGTTAGGTAACAACGTGTATAATTAATTACTTCTGATTTCCCTATCGGAAAATCCTTGGAATTAATTAACTTAGTCCTTCATCGGAAAATCATAACTGATTTCCCGTAACAAATCATACACAACACGTTGTAGCCAATTTGAAAAAAGCATTCCGAATCAAAAATGAATTTAAAAAAAGTTAAGAATACAATTTACAAATACTTCAAAGTTTGGTGGATTCCAATTGCATCTTATTTAATCTCTTTTGGAGTATTTCTATTAGGAAGCGCATTGAAAAATGATTCGATTATTGACCTATCACTAATAATCTTTTTTGTCAATATTTTAGGCAACCTTATTTCTGCTATAGTTCAAATAATAATTAAAAAATGGTATTACCTGATACCACAAATATTGATTTCTGCATTTCTGTTTTTTTATGTAATTATTATATTTACTTTTTCGCCACCAGACTATTATGGAGCGAATAAAAAGATTCCAAAAAATTTAGAAATTTATGAACCTATAGAAACCGAACTAACAGAAACGGAATTAGAAAAATTTGACTTGGTTTTAGGAGCATATTCTCAACCTGGAATTTATAATTATTTCACAGACTATAAAACTACCGAATTAGGAAGTTTCTACATAAAAGCATTTGAAGTAACTTCTAACGACAGGTTATCAGAAGAACGAATGAAAGTACGTTCAAAAATTAAGGTAATAAATATTGACCAAAAATTTTATAAAGGAGAGTTTACAATTTATGAAGGTTCTTGGGGAGATAAATATGGAGCAAGAATTGAATTATGGTTTGAACCATTAAATGGAAATAAAGATTTTAAAATAACTGAAAGAAATTACGTTGTGGAAGGTTGGATGAGATAAAAAACTGGCTACAACAAAGTGTATAAACAATAAGGGTTTTGGTGCTTAAATCAAAGTTCAGTGCAATTTATAAAGTCCGAAAAATTTTAAATTTTGCGGATTATTTATTTAAAGAAAAATTGTAAATTTGGCTAAGTGCTAAACTGAAACGTAAATACTAATCAACTGCCCAACGTTTCATATACTAAACGTTAGCAGTAATTTAGGTATGCTAAAGAAGATTATTTAGTAATTTAGTGTTGTTTTAGTATACTAATTATTCTGTATTCTTAGTCGTTTTTAATGTTATTTTTGTTGCTAATTTGTTATCAAACTACGTAAATAATTGATTATCAGTAATAGTTCGCATTTCACAATGTAAGTCGCATTGAAACGCGACCAACAAGTACATTAAACGAAACTCTAAAAATCTTATCGAATCACATCAAAAGCAAACCCTTGTTCCAATAATTTTTCAAAGGTTCTAGGTAAGGCGTATTTTAAATTTTTGGCCGCTTTTACACTATCGTGAAACACAATTACAGAACCTGATTTGGTATTATTAATTACGTTGTTATAGCATTTTTCAGGTGTGATTTTTGGATCAAAATCTCCACTTAACACATCCCACATTATTATTTTATAATCATCTATCAACTCAGTTATTTGGCGCTTTTTTATTCTACCATAAGGTGGGCGAAACAATTGAGCGTTTAACAATTCATTCGATTTTTTGATGTTATTTAAATAATCTTCATCATCAGAATCCCAACCACTTAAATGATGGTAAGAGTGATTACCAACAGTATGCCCTTCATTTATTATTTTGGAATAAATATTTGGGTGTTTTGCTGCATTGCAGCCCAAACAAAAGAAAGTCGCTTTAATGTTGTATTGTTTTAAAATATCAAGCACCCATTCCGTTATTTCAGGAATTGGCCCATCACCAAACGTAAGGTAAATTTTATTTTCATCATTGGGAATGTCCCAAATTAATCGAGGGTAATACTTTTTAATGATGCTTGGTGATTTTGCTAAAAACATTTATTCTACTACAGCTTGATCTGGCCCAATTAAGTTACTTACAATTCTTTCTGCAATGAGCGGAAACTGAATTTTAATAATTTTATCAATATCATTTTGTCCGGCAGGAAATCTCGTTTTAATAGCTCCACTACTAACTTCTTTTCCTGTATCATCAAAAATAGTATAATGCACTTTTATCTCTCTTTTGTATTGTTCTTCTGTGGCAACATACCGCATATCTGCCGATCTTTTAATGTCTAATTGATTGATAAAAACATAATATGATGCTCTATATTTTTTATTCAGATTAGGTAACAATTTTTCATTGGTCAATTTCGTTTTCATATACTTTTCACGATTATCAACCTCAGAGACTATCTGTCCATTTTCAACTCCAGCTTCAATATATTTTTTTTCTTTTTTCTTCTTTTTAAATTTTTTGAGAAATTTTTTCCCTGCAGTTTCCTTTTTTACTACAACCTCTTCTGGAACCACTTCATATTTATATCCTATAGAATTATAGATATAGGCCAATTCTTTAACTGATTCTTTAGGGTCAATAGCGTAAAATGATAATGGTTTGTAATACTGTTTAAGAGCAATAAATATTTCTCGATCTAAAGCTGCTCTAAATTTTGCCTTAATATCTTGAAAATTCATTTCGTTTTTAAGTGCCAAGTCTCTATCTATATCTGACAGGTACATTTTAGACTCAAAAGGAACAACTAAAACTGCTGATTTTTCAGTAACAACTTCTTCTTCAGTATTTCCTGTAGTAGTATTTTGAGCATTTGTTGTTATCATACTGATAACCGCAACAAAGCAAAGGATTAATTTTTTCATTGATTTTAGGTTTAGAATAAACTTAATGAGTAAAGCTAACCTATTTTAATAGCAGAAATTTTACCGCAACTACTGTTTTTAAACAGTACTTCGTTAGTAAATGCTAGGTGTAAGCTTCAATTAAAACCAAGCTCTCACAATATCCATACCATTGGCATACAACATAAATGAAAGTAATAAAAGCATTCCTCCCATTTGAGCATACTCCATCAACTTTTCATTTGGCTTACGCTTGGTAATCATTTCATAAGATAAGAACATTACATGCCCTCCATCTAAGGCAGGAATAGGTAATAAATTCATTACCGCTAACATTACAGAAATCATTGCTGTCATTCTCCAAAACCTCTCCCAAATCCATTCTGGCCCATAGATTTTAGCAATGGTTCCAAAACCTCCTAGTTGGCTAGCGCCTTCTTTAGAAAAAATGAATTTCATCTGTACTAAGTAATCTGAAAGCATTTCTCCAGTTTCATTATACCCTGCAGGTATTGATTCGAAAAAGCCATAATCTTTATGGACAAACTCAAAATACTTTTTAATTGAACTATTGTAAGCGCCTATTCTCCCTTCTTTAGAAACATGAACTTGCTTGGTGACTTCTTGGTTATTTCTTAAAACGGTTACCGCTACATCTTTGTCTTTTTTTGATTGAAGCGCTAAAGCAAAATCCGTAAAATATTCAATTTCTTGGTCGTCTAAACCAATAATTTTATCTCCTTTTTGTAGCCCAGCTTTTAATGCATTTTCATTTGGCATAAGTGAATCTATAACAAATGGGACTTGCTCTACAAACAGTCCTTTTACTCCTTTTGCAACAATTTTTTTCCAAAATTCATCAGGAATTGAAATTGTTTTATTTCCACTTTCTCGCTTTACAGTAACCTCCTGTATCCTGCCTAAAATAATGTCTTTAGTTATTTTTCCATAAGTTACATCATCAACTATCTCTTCGCCATTTAAAGCTATAAAATGATCGCCATTTTGAAATCCTAAATCAACGGCTAATGAATCACAATAAACCCCATATTTAACATTTTGAGTGGGCACATAAGTTTCTCCCCATGTAAACAATACCATTGCATAAATTACGAATGCAACAATTATATTAACGATTACACCTCCTAACATTATAATTAGACGCTGCCATGTTGGTTTTGATCTAAACTCCCACGGCTCTGGATCTTTAGCCATTTGGTCTTTATCCATGCTTTCATCCATCATTCCTGCTATTTTAACATAGCCCCCTAATGGCAACCAACCAATACCATATTCGGTATCGCCAATTTTTTTCTTATAAATAGAAAACCAAGGGTTAAAGAAAAGATAGAAACTCTCTACTCGAGTTTTAAAAGCTCTTGCAGCGATATAATGTCCTCCTTCGTGTAATACAACGAGAATTGATATCCCTAATAATAGCTGTCCGAACTGTATAACGTATTCCATTTATTCAATTAAATTTCGAGCGAAGTTATGATTTTTAATAGAAACTTATTCAGAAATAATTAATAGCTCTACTCTTCTATTCACCTGCTTCCCGTCTTTAGTTTCATTTTCTCCAATTGGTCGAGATTCACCATAACCTTCAAAAGTAATTCTATTGATAGCAATTCCTTTTTTTACCAAATAATCAGCAACACTTTCTGCTCTTTTCTGCGAAAGAATAAAGTTATTTTCATCATCTCCGTCACTATCTGTATTCCCTTTTAAGTGGATTTTAATGTTAAGATTCTCCTTTAATAGTTTAACTATCTCATTTAAATAGGCATAAGAAGAAGCTGTTATGCTGTATTTAGCACTTTGGAAATTAACATCTGCTAAAACAAACTGTTTACCAATTATTGATTTTTTTTCTTCCAACAACCCTTGTATCTTGTTAAGTGTTGTTGTTTCTGTAATTGCTGTTTTATCGCTATTAAACTGTTTGTTGGATTTTACCAAAACTAATTCGCCAGAAACACACCCTTTTGTTCTTGATGTATATGATCCTTTTAATTTTTGTGCCTGTTGGTTATAAATAAAGCTGGCTATAATAGAACACCAACCAAATCCTTCTTCAGTTTTGTGATTTAAAATCGTATCCTCCTTAAAAACAACATTGCTCCCGTCTATTTTTCCTAAGATTTTTGAAACCTTAAAATAAGGAGTGTTTGCTTGTTCTGATCGAAATTTACCCGACAAATACCTTCCTTCACTTTTTAACTCAACCCAAACAGCAAAGTTAGTTGTTGTTCCATCTTGATTGTTTTGAATTAATACTCCTTGCCAAGAACCATCAATTTGTCCGAGCGCAACAACTTGCAGCAATAAAAAAGTGAAAGAAATAAAAACGATTTTCACTTTACTGAAATAATGATTGGGCAAACTCTCTTGTTTTCTTGTTTGTTTGAACATAATCTTCATAACTAGGGTTTTTAATGAAAATTATGTTCTCCATGCACTTTTTATTGATTTCGGCTATTTCTAAAAACTTAATTTGATCATTTAAAAACGCCTCAACAGCTATCTCGTTGGCAGCATTTAATATACAAGCCATGTTGCCTCCTTTATTTAACGCATCATAAGCTAAAGAAAGGTTTAAAAATGTTTCCTTGTCTGGTTGCTCAAACGTTAATTGAGGATAATCCATAAAATTAAATCGTGGAGATTTAGATGAAAAACGATAAGGAAATGATAACGCATATTGTATAGGGTGCTTCATATCTGGCAATCCCATTTGCGCTTTCATACTTCCATCTTCAAACTGAACTATGGAGTGAATTATTGACTGAGGATGAACAATTACATCTATCTGCTCAGGTTTTAAGTTAAATAGCCATTTTGCCTCAATAACTTCTAGCCCTTTATTCATAAGAGTAGCAGAATCAATAGTGATTTTTGCTCCCATATCCCAGTTAGGGTGTTTTAAAGCTTGTTCTTTAGTAATGTTTTTTAGCTCTTCTTTTTTCTTCCCTCTAAATGGCCCACCAGAAGCTGTTAAATAAATTTTTTCAATTTTATTTTGAATTTCTCCTGTTAAACATTGAAAAATTGCCCCATGTTCTGAGTCAACCGGTATAATTGCAACTCCATTTTCAGCAGCTAATTTTGTAATTAATTCTCCTGCAACAACTAATGTTTCTTTATTTGCTAAAGCGATGTTCTTTTTGGCTTTAATTGCATGTATCGTTGGAAGTAATCCTGCATAACCAACTAAAGCAGTTAACACAATGTTGATCTCCTCCATTTCAACAACTTGAGCTAAAGCAGCTTCTCCTGTATATGTTTTAATATCGTGTTCCCAAAGTTTTTCTGATACTTCTTTAAATTTGGTTTCATCAACAATTACTACAGCGTTTGCTTTAAATTTTATAGCTTGTTCTACCAATAAATCAGCATTTGTATTTGCTGTTAACACCTCAACCTGAAATTTGTCTGAATGTTCTTCAATAACCTCTAATGCTTGAGTGCCTATTGAGCCAGTGGAGCCGAGTATTGCGATCTTCTTTTTTGTGATTTCTGGTTTTTCCATAGTAAAAATCCTTCGACAGGCTCAGGATGACATCTTGTTATAAAGAGGTTTTTATTTTATTCGTGAGTTCATTTTAATCTCATCCATTAAAACACTCTTTGCTTGTTCGTATGATTTAATGTGGATGTAATGTCCACTTCCTGTTTTTGCAATAGAAGACATTGATTTAACAGTCCATTTTTCATTTTTCACCCCAACAACAGAAATAGTTACTCCCTTCTTAAGGTTTGCCTCAACATTTCTTAAAATTCCTTTATCTCCTTTAGATAAATTAAATGCTCCATCTGTTGCAATAATTACTTGATTATTACCCCCTTCAATTTTATTTTCTCGAGCTACTTGATACGCTTTTTTAATTCCTTTCCCTCCTGCTGTATATCCTCCTGCCGTTAAATCTTTTATTAATTGTGTAATCATCCCTTTATCGGTAACATATTGAGACTCTAACAAGACATCCGTTGAAGAAGCATAGGTTACTATCGCTAGCTTATCAATAGGGCGAAGACCATTTAATAACTCTATCATGGAGGCTTTTAACAAGTCTAACCTTCCTTTTTGTTTCATAGAAACAGATATGTCTATACAAAACACCACATTGTTTGGTGCATATAAATTAACTGGCAATTCTTTTGTAGAAATAGTATCCTCTTCCTCAATTACTACAACTTCTTCAACTATCGTATCTTCTTTAGCTGCAATTACTTCCTCTTCTGTTGGTTCTCCCAATTGAAACTCTAAGTAATTGTTTTTTTGATTTACATAAAAATCTATTTCTTTAGTACCATAGCCCTCTGCATTAACTACAAAATAATAAATATCCCATTTTAATTTTTGAATTATTACTCCATTCTTGTCGGTTTTAAGCTGTTTATAATTTAATCCGTCCCAAATTATTTCTATCGTTGCGTTTTTAATTGGCTCTTTGGTATTAACATCTATCACTTTTATCTTTAAGTCTGATTTTAAATCTTTCGGTTGTTTCTTCGTCTTAAAATCAGGGCACTGTAATGATTCATTGATGTCAAAAGTCTTAGCATCGCCTTCTAGCGTTAACGTAATTGGCTCATTATTTACACTTACCCATACAGGAACATCTTTTTTAAACTTCCCTTTCTTTTTTGGAGTGTATTTTATCCGAACAATAACCGTACTATCTGGTAAAATCTCTTTTTTAGAAAATTTTACATCTATTCCATAAGGTTCTTCTATTCTTAGAATATATGCTGTTTCGGTTCCGGCATTGGTTAAGGTAAAATCGAAATACTTTTTGTCTTCTTTATTTATTTCTCCTAAATTATGGTAAGAAGTGTTAAAAATAACCTGTCCTGTAAGGCTATTCAACAGAAATAAACTAAATAATATAGGAAGTACTTTTTTCATGTTTTTGTAAGAAACAAATTTGTTGCCAAAGTTACTATTTGTTTTTACAAATTGAATACGAAACAAAAATGTAACAGCTTAATCTTTTAACACTCAAAACGGAATTATTGGAATGCTAAAAATTAACGTTTTCTATGTCGCTTGTTAAATTATGTCGTTTTTTATTAACTTCGTGCAACTTTTATAACTACAGAACGTCCTAGTAAGGAAATCTAAATTACTTCAATAATGCTGAAAAAGATATTTACAATTATTTTATTGGGAACTTTTGCTTCCCATAGTTTTTCTCAAGGTACATCTACCATTTCTAAGGAATTGGAGTCATATCAAAAGATGAAAAAAGAGGGAAAACTCCCTTTTAATTATGAGTTTACAAATCCACAAATTCTTTTTCAGCCTACAATAAAAGATGTTGAAAGTGAAGCCTCTAACACAAATAAACCTCCAGGAAGTTGTGGATGTTATGCTACTCCAGATGCTACTTATACTTTAGCTATGGGTCCCAATGATGATGGAAGCACTACCTCATTGGCTATTCCTTTTAACTTTTGTTTATAT
>JAESUI010000056.1 GCA_016763135.1 Flavobacteriales bacterium | reverse complement strand
AGATAGAAATAGGGTTAAGCTCAGTTATTAAGGATGCTGAAATCTTTTATAAAACTGATGCTGAATTTATTAAATATGAAAAACCATTTGAAATAATGGCTGCTTCAAATATAGAAGCTTATGTTATAATCAATGACAAAAAGAGTTTTGTAGTAAAGTCGGCTTATAAAAAAATAATAGGAGGGAGATCCATTGAAATTTTATCTGAATACGATAACCAATATAATGCTGGAGGCGATAAAGCATTAATCGATCATTTAAAAGGAAGTGCTAATTTTAGAACTGGATTTTGGCAAGGCTATTATGGAAAAGACATTGAAGTAATTGTTGATCTAGGAAAAGTACAAACAATTGATCGAATAGCTGTTGGGGCCTTGCAAGATATTAAATCATGGATATTTTATCCTTCAGAAATTGAATTATTAGGCTCTGATAATGGGACAGGATTTGCTCCAATAGCCGTTATGAAAAATGATTTTCCTGATAATGAATATGGAGCATTTATTAAAGAATTTGAGTTTGTTCCAACTACAAAAGTACAGTACAGGTATATCAAAGTTAAAGTAAAAAACTATGGCGTCTGTCCAGATTGGCATCTTGGAAATGGTGGCGATACTTGGTTGTTCTTAGATGAAATTACGGTTGAATAATCGTTAGAAGATAATAATAGAGCTATTTCTAAGTTATAATATAGTACTAAGCAATAAATACACGGCACAGTATTTGTCTTTCCTTACTTAAACTATATAACCATGAAAAGAATTAATCTATTTTTATTCGCGACCCTAATTTTATTATCCTCAAATACATTTTCTCAAAAAAACTCAACAGGAATATTTTTCAGTCTTGAAGAAGCACTTGGGAGTCCAAATCAAGTAAGAACTTTAAAACTCAATAGCGTTAATAAATTTATTGAATCTAATTCTGAAATTAAATTACCAAAGTTAAAAGTATTAATGCTTAGTGGTATTGAAGGAATTGAATTACAAAAACTATTAATAGCAATTGATAGATCGAGAGAATTAGAAGAGATTTATCTTTCAGGTTGTGAGCTAAATTACCTCCCCCATGAAATAGGAAATTTCACCAATTTAAAAATTATAGATGTTTCTGATAATAACATAAGAACATTGCCTTATGAGATTGAATATCTCACCAATTTGAAACGGGTTGATGTCTCGAATAATAATTTAGTAAACTTGAGTAATAAAATCATTAATTGGTCAAACTTAACTGATTTAAATATTGCTAATAATGACAGTCTACAGCAAGGAAAGGTCTTTTTAACCTTGTCATTTTTATCAAGTCTACAGCATTTAACAATAGGTGGTTTAACTAAACTAGAACCAAATGTAGCTGACCTTCAAAATATAGAACACCTCACAATTACTGAATCTAATTTTGTTTCATTACCTAAAGAAGCAATTCGTCTAAAAAATCTTAAAAAATTAACGATTGTAAATAGTTCAGCTACTCAGTTGATTTATTTATTCGCAGAAAATAATATTCAAACCCTATATTTAAATAATACACCATTTAATGGAGGGATTGAACAAATAACTTCGTTAAAAGAGTTGAAAATAAATAATTGTTCGAGCCTTAATTTAACTGACTTACTTTCACAATTAGGTAACAATAAATCGATTAGAAGTCTTTCAATAACATCTTGTGGTGTAGAAGAAATACCATCCAATATTATAAATCTTAAATCCTTAGAAAGATTAGATTTAACAAGGAACAGTATTAAAGAAATCCCCAATGAAATAACAAGTTTAAAAAACCTAAAAACACTAAACCTTAAAAACAATGTAATTAACCCTAAAGAGATTACAGCAATTCAAAATTCAAATGAACAACTAAATGTTTACTGGGATTTTTATGATGAATTTATTGAGGATAAGGAACCTGCTACCGTAAATGTGAAGAAAGTAATTGCTCAACCAATTGAAGGAATAGATGTTCCTAATCAAGCATTTAAAATCACTACAGAAGAAGAGATAACACTTAGTTTTAAATCTGGAACATCACTAGAAATACCAAAAAATGCATTTGTTGATGCGAATGGAAATGTAATAGCGGGAGAAGTGGACATAACTTTTAGAGAATTTATCGATCCGGTGGATTTTTTAGTCAGTGGTATTCCAATGGGGTATGATTCAGCTGGTGTGTCGTACAATTTTTCTTCAGCTGGTCAAATTGAATTTAGAGCATCACAAAATGGACAAGAAGTTTTCCCTAACTCAAATAGTTTGATTTAAGTTAATATGAATTCAAATAACAGTGATCCAGCTATGAATATGTACGTTTTTAATGAAGATAAAGGGAATTGGGAGTTAATGGGAGGAAATACAATTATAGATTCAAACGATTCTAAATTATTGTCTGATATGATAGATACAAATACTATTAATCGAATACTTTCCTCAGTAAGTTACCAGCCACCACCAATTTATTATGACTTAATTAATTTTAGTGTGCATAAAGAGAATAAATTAAAAAGTTTTAAAATAAACTTGAGTAGACTCCCAACTGTTTACCATTCTAAAGACGCTCGAAAAAGTTTTGAAGAACTAAAAATATTAAGAAAATATGATTGGATATATGATGGCGAGGAAGTAGTCTCAACAATGGGTCATCTTGATTCTATTTCAGATTTCATTAATGATTCATATAAGAAATTTAGAGAAAGACAGCTTTCTTTTTCAAGTAATAAAACGTATAAAAAAGATAGTCCAACATTCATCAATAATATATCTATTACTACCAATCCAGATGATGATAATTATCTTTTAACGTTATTTATGTTTAATGACACACTTGTAATTCCTGTTTATCCTAAAATTGATAGTAAATATCCAGAATTAGTTCAAAGAAGAAATAAGCAATTTTATAAGGGATATAATAGAGCTATTAAAAGGAACGAGAAAAATTGGAGTAGAGCGGACAAAAAGTATGAGAAATTGTTAGCACAATATGAATCTAATTTTGCAAATCAGAATCGAGACATTGAACGCAATAGGAAAAGTTTAGAAACTCAAACTATGGTTAATAGAGCATTAATTTACTAAGTTTTGGGATATATAATTGTGATCAAATAAGAAGACTCAAGCAGCCTAAAAGATTATTAGCTAAACTAATTGATGAAGAAAACAATGTTGTAAAACCTTTTACTACATATGTGGTTGATAATTCAACAACCATGGTTATGACATTTTATGGGGATAATAAAGTATCTTATGATGCAACATCAAAAAACTCAATATTCTTGGTTTTGAATGATGATAAAATTGGGGTTATTGATTCAGAAACTTTTTCAAAAGCAATAGAGAATGGAGATAAGGAAATAAAAATAAAAATATTTTCGAATAAAGATATTTCTATTGGAGAGCTTAAAGGTCTCTTATGAAATTAAAATTTTTAATAGCATTATTATTTCTTAGTGGAACTACTTTTTCTCAAGTCAATAGGTTTTTAGCTAATGTAGACACTAATTTACTTACTCAAAATACATACATAGCTCAATACGGTGATTTTGGATCATTTTTTGGTTCTGGGCTAAGTGAAGAGGAATTAATTCCCTACGATATAGATCAAGAATTATTGAATGCTACAGTTTTTTTTATGCTTAATAAAGTAAGGAAACAAAAACATAGAAAGGCATTAGCGTTTTCGCCTAAATTAGAGCTTTCAGCCTATAATTTTGTTAAGCAGTATAGTGTTTTTAAATTTCGAAAACTCAAAAATAATAATGCCAGGATTTCAAAAGTTTTACCTTTTCTTTTTAAGAAACTGAGTGTAAAGCAAGGAATATCTAAAGGGTTGGTTGTTTTGCCTCAGTTGGTAGATTATAAATTCGGGAAACGCTTTTATTATGATAAAAATGATAATGAAACAGATTTGCAAATGTTTTATGGCCGTAAGAGAGACTCTGATAAGGAGGAAGAGGGTTTATTGAAAATTCCAATACCAACGTTCACATACAAGAGTTTCGCAGAAAAATTAATTAAGAATCTAGTGTCTGGTTATTCTGGGAGATTTGCAAGATCAAAATCTTATACAATGTCAGCCTGTTATGTAGAAGTAGATGAGAAATCACTTTACAGAAGAAAAATACCAAGGGCTAGGGTAATTATAATCTTAAGTGGGAAGAGAACAGCCCATATTATAGCTAGTAAGTGAATTTACCACTCCATTTCATATGGTGCATCTTTCATTTCTTCGGTAGTATTGTCTTTTTGAGCGTAATTAAACCCAGCGTAGACACTATATCCACCAACTTCGCCATTTTTATTGATGGCTAAAAACCCAACTTGTAAGCCTTTAATGTCTTTGTGTTTTTTAATAATTCGTTCAACAGCTAATTGACAAGCTTCATTTGGTGATTTTCCTTGCCGCATTAACTCAACAACTGTTGCTGAACCAGCTATGCGAATTACAGCTTCACCCATTCCTGTTGCACAAGCACCACCAACTTCATTATCTACAAATAATCCAGCACCAATGATTGGAGAATCTCCGACTCTCCCATGTAATTTATATGCCCATCCGCTTGTAGTACAAGATCCAGAAATATTTCCTTCTGCATCCATCGCTAACATTCCGATGGTGTCATGGTTTTCAGAGTTGATTTCAGGCTTCTTTTGTGCATCACTTTCCTTCCATTTTAACCAAGATTCTTTGGCTTCAGGTGTTAATAGATCTTTATGTTCAAATCCTTTAGAAATGGCAAAATCATAAGCACCCTTTCCAACTAGCATCACATGAGGAGTTTCTTCCATTACTTTTCGAGCCACAGAAATAGGGTGTTCAATATCTTGTATAAATGCCACTGCTCCACATTCATTTTCGTGGTTCATGATGCAAGCGTCTAAGGTTACTTTTCCTTCTCTATCAGGGTTTCCTCCTAAACCAACACTACGATTATTTGCATCAGATTCAGTTACTCTAACTCCTGCTTCTACAGCATCAAGGGCAGTTCCGTCTTTTTCTAATATTTCCCATGCTGCTTTATTGGCAGCTAGTCCATGATTCCATGTCGAAATTACAATGGGTTTGGTAATTGGAGTAATAGCTGTTATTTCGGGATTTATAGTTTTTTTATTTATAGCCGAAGTACACTTTGCGAGCAATAACCCCCCAACCCCTAAAGCACTTGTCTTCAAAAAATTTCTTCTAGACATGGTTTACTTTTTTCTGGGTTTCCAGTTTTGTTTTTTATTAAATCGCTTTTTACCTCCACCTCCTCTGTGCGGTTTCTTGTAACTCGTATCGTATTTCGGACCTTCATCAAAGCCTTCTGGTAAAGCTAATTTATGTACTTCTTTGTCAATTAGTTTTTCAATTTTAGAAAAATTATAACAGTCATCAGCATTAATAAATGTAATGGCAACTCCTGTATCATCTCCTCTGGCAGTTCGTCCTATTCTATGGATATAATCTTCAGCATCACTCGGAATATCGTAATTGATAACTAGGTTAATTCCTTTAATATCGATTCCTCTAGAAAGAACATCTGTGGCAATTAAAAGCTTTATTTTTTTGTTTTTAAAGTCTAATAAAACCTCTTCCCGTTGTTGTTGGTTAAGGTCGGAATGAATTCCTTTAGCAGGTAAACCTTCTTTGTTTAATGCTTGTACAATTTCTTTAACCGTTACTTTTCTTGAAGAAAAAACCAATATATAATCATGATCTTTTCCTTTTAAAATATCTTTTATAAGTGCAATTTTTTGATGGTTATGCACCAAATAAGCTGCTTGTAAAATGCCTTCGTTAGGTTTAGAAATAGCAATGTTAATGGTAACGGGGTCTTTTAATAATTGATTTGAAAGCTGTCTTATTTTAGGGGGCATAGTTGCCGAAAAAAGTAAGTTCTGTCTTTCTTTTGGGAGTTTGTCAGCAATTTTGGTAATATCTTCGTTAAAACCCATGTCTAACATTCTATCGGCTTCATCTAATATAAAATGTTTTACACCAGAAGTGTCAAAATATCCCATGTTTAAATGAGAAATAAACCTTCCAGGAGTACAAATAACGATGTCTGCACCAGTTGTTAATGCTTTCTTTTCAGCATCAAAACTTTTACCATCACCACCACCATAAATAGCTATAGAAGTAGCTTCGGTAAAATAACTTAAACCTTCAACCTGTTGGTCAATTTGCATAGCTAATTCTCTGGTAGGAACAATAATTATTGTACTTACTTTATCTGAGCTACCTCTTTTACATATTGCATTTAAAATTGGTAAAACAAAAGCAGCAGTTTTTCCTGTTCCAGTTTGTGCAACGCCAATCATATCTTTGTTTTGCATTACAGCCGGAATGGCTTGTTCTTGTATTGGAGTTGGTTTTTCAAACCCCATAGCATCAAGTGCTTCTATTACTTGATCTTCAAATCCTAATTCACTAAATTTCATAGTTACCAAAGATAATAAAACTTGTTAGGTATCCATTTATTATTGTTAATCATAAAATTAGTACTCGTATTTTGGTTGCCAACCATTAGTTCCCTTAGGGAATAAATCGAAAAAATGCCATGCTGGGTTGTACAAGTCTCCAGGACCAAAATTATCTTTAGCAGCTCTATATATTTTATTGTCTTTTATTATTAGAGCGGAAACACCAGGATTATAAAACGTTCTTCCTTCTTTTTCGTATTCAAAACCTAGATCTTTGGCAAAGCTTGTTCCATTAAAACTATAATAGTTAAAGTTCCAATCCCTACTTTCTGCAAATTCTTTTAACTCATTAGGTGTATTAGGGCTCGTTAATACCCATGGCATTCTGTCGTTAATAATTTCAGTGTAACCTCTAAAGCCATCAGCCCACATAGTACAATACCTGCATTCTTTACCCATGTTGTGTACAACTAATAACTCATCATTATCTTGAAATAAACTTCTTAGACTTACTGTGTTTCCATTTTTATCTATAAAATTATAATCCTTAATTTCTTCCAATGGTGCTTGCTTTCTTAATTCAACAAGCTCTTGCTGTTTTTTTTGGATCTCTTTTTGTAATTGTTCTATTGAAGAATTCATTTTGTATAATTTAAGTGTTGAGGTAAGGGGTTTGGTTTTAGAAAGAGTTAATTAATTTTAATAATTTCTGGGCATGATTATTAGCTGCTTTAATGGCGTTTTCTTTAGCGCCATCTGAATATCCATTTATATCATTGCAGAAAATTTCCCCAACATATTCCATTTTACAATACTCAGCTAATCCTTGGAGGTGAAATATTATTTTATCGATAATTTCTTGAGGGTAATCTTTTACAGGGCTTCCAATAGTAAAAGAAGCAATTAATTTTTTGCCTTCTAGATTGTAATTATCATCACCAAAAGCAAAACCAAATTGAATCACTTGATCTATCCATTGTTTTAAGATTGCTGGAGTACTATACCAAAATATAGGGTATTGAATGATAATAGTATCAGCTTTTAACAAAGCCTCTTGTTCGGCTTTTATATTAATTTTAAAATCAGGATAAAGTTTATCCAAATGTCTAACCTCAGTATTTTCTTGCTTTGCAATAACATTACTGATAATTCTATTTCCAATAGACTCATCTATTTTTGGATGAGTTAATATCATTAGTGTTTTACTCATACCTTACCAATCATCAGATTTCGCTACTTCCATTTGAAATACTTCATTAAACTTTAAATTGTAGATGGTCTTAGGTTTTTTGTTGAATGAAATTCTAAAAGCTTTCCCATCTTTATTTACATAATGGGTTTCAAAAGTTTGTTTTTCGCCTTTTTTAATTAATTCGCCACTTCCTACCAATAAAATATTATTATAGTTAACACGATATTTCCCTTCTTTCAAAGAAATAATTACAGACCCTGCAAATTTCGTTTTAACTAGAAGCGCTGGCGGTAATGTTCCTGCTATTTTTTTGTTAGTCTTATCAATTTCCTGAGGACGGAGTGTTGCAATTATTTTTCCATCTTCAACTCTAAATAATTTGAATAGACCAGAACTTTTAAAATGAGCAATGATTTCTTCTTTAGATTTTTTGGTTTCATAAACTTTTATCCAACTTACTTTTCCTTCGTTTAGAACAAAGTTGTCTTGGGCTTTTAATGAGAGAGATGTAATTAGTGTAATTGCAATTAATAAGTGTTTCATGTGTTTTTTTTATTTGTTTTACTTGTGGAGAATATCGGAGTCGAACCGATGACCTCTTCACTGCCAGCGAAGCGCTCTAGCCAACTGAGCTAATCCCCCAATCGTTGTAAAACTAGGTATTAAATTTCAATTTAATAATGCAGGAGATCAATTTGTTTTTGATCACTTTTATTAAAATGATATCGTTATTCGCATCTTTTTTTGTTGAACCAATAAAAATAATTGTATTTTCGGCCAAATTAATTTACACACTATGAAATTATTTGTTTTGATTTGTGTTGTGAATACTGTTTCGGCACAGCAAATCCCTCTTACAAGTCAATATATGTT
>JAESUI010000055.1 GCA_016763135.1 Flavobacteriales bacterium | reverse complement strand
TTCAGGTACTCCTGTTGGATTAGGTGAGCCTGTTTTTGATCGTTAGAAGCCGATTTAGCCAAAGCAATGCTTAGCATTAACGCTACCAAAGGCTTCGAAATAGGCTCTGGGTTTAATGGAATTGCACAAAAAGGATCTCAGCACAATGATGAATTCTACATCGATAATAACAATGTAAGAACAAGAACCAATAATTCTGGTGGTGTTCAAGGAGGTATTAGCAATGGCGAAGATATCCTGTTTAATGTTGCATTTAAACCTGTTGCAACCATCATGCAAAAGCAAAACACTATTAACAACAAACTAGAAGAAGTAGAAATTGATGGAAAAGGAAGGCATGACCCTTGCGTTTTACCACGAGCAGTTGTAATTGTTGAAAGTATGGCTGCCATGGTAATTGTAGATCACTTATTAAGAAATAGAACGGTTCAATTATGAAAAAACTCGCTTTACACTGGAAAATATTAATGGGAATGGTACTTGGAGTACTCTTTGCCTTAGTGCTAATAAGATTTTCTTGGGGACCAGATTTTATTAAAGATTGGATAAGACCTTTCGGAAAAATGTTTATTAGCGCACTTAAGCTAATTGCCGTCCCTTTAATATTAGCCTCACTCATAAAAGGAGTCTCTGATTTAAAGGACATATCTAAACTCTCTAAAATGGGAGGAAGAACAGTCATCATCTATATCCTGACAACAGTGCTTGCTGTTTCTATTGGATTAGTAGTAGTTAATGTAATTCAACCAGGAAAAAGTATCTCTGTAGAAACCAGAACAGAATTGTTAGAAAGTTACAAAGAAGATGCTGCAAAAAGACAAGAGGCTGCTGCTCAACAAAAAGAAACAGGACCGCTACAAGCCTTACAAGATTTAATTCCTAGTAATATATTTGCTGCAGCAAGTAACAATAAAAACATGTTACAGATTATCGTGTTTGCCATATTCTTTGGTATGGGATTAATATTAATTCCTGCAGATAAGGCTAAACCTGTAAAACAATTTTTCGATGGATTTAATGAAGTCATACTAAAACTCATTGATTTAATAATGCTAGCCGCTCCTTTTGGTGTTTTTGCGCTATTAGCATCATTAGTTGCTGAATCCCCCAGTCTAGATTTATTTCAAGCCTTATTATGGTATGCATTTTCTGTAGTCTTAGGATTAGCAATTATGATCGGGTTCTATGTAATTATTGTCAAGGTCTTTACAAAAAGATCTCCAGGGTTTTTCTTTAAAGGAATATCTCCTGCACAATTATTGGCTTTTTCTACAAGTTCAAGTGCTGCTACACTTCCTGTTACTATGGAACGTGTTGAAGAACACCTTGGGGTTGAAGAAGAAGTTGCCAGCTTTGTACTACCTATTGGTGCGACCATAAATATGGATGGAACTAGTTTATACCAAGCTGTGGCAGCAGTATTCATTGCTCAAGCCTTTGGAATGGATTTAAGCTTAGGTACTCAATTAGGTATAGTTGTAACAGCAACTCTTGCTTCTATTGGTTCTGCCGCTGTACCTGGAGCAGGAATGGTAATGTTAGTTATTGTTTTAGGACAAGCAGGAATACCCGAAGCAGGATTGGCACTGATATTTGCAATAGACAGACCATTAGATATGTGCAGAACAACAGTTAACGTAACTGGAGATGCTGCTGTATCTATGTTAGTAGCAAAATCTGTAGGAAAACTTGGTAAACCTAAAGTTAAAAACTGGGATGATAATTACCCAAAGAGTTAAAAGAGTACTCGAATCTAAAAATTAAAGTTGATTTAAGAAAAATGAAAAAACTACTAACAGTATTAGCAATTGCAGTAAGCTTACTAGCTTGCCAGCCAGAAGATAGAATTTTTGTAGAACATCAAGATTTATCACCAGAGTTGGAGTGGTTAAAGAAAGATAAAAAAACATTTAAAGTACCTATAGAAGATAATAACCAAGTGTACAATATGAGTTTATCATTTCGATATGCAAACGGTTATCAATATCCAACGGTAAATGTAAAAGTAATAGAGACCAGCCCCAGTGGAAAAGAAACAGTAAAAGAATACGAATTAAAAGTTAGAGAAACCAATGGAGATTACATTGGTGAAGCTGGATTTGATATTTGGGATAGTGAGCATTTAGTTGAGGCTAATAAGAAGTATGAAGAAACAGGAACTTACACTTATGTAATTGAACAAAACACACCAGTTAACCCATTAAACCTTGCAATGGAAATAGGTTTGATATTGGACAAAGCGAAATAGAAAAAGATTCTCCCTTCGCTTTTGTATTTGCAGCATTTATAACGCGACAAAATAGATTTGCATGTTTATATTCATTAGAAATGATAATTATCCTAAAGAATAAAAGTGCTATTCAAATTATTCCTTCACCAATAATTTCTTAGTAATAACAATGTTATTATCTAAAACTATCTCGATAAAATAAAACCCTGGTTTATTATTAATTTCTACATTTATTTTATCTGAAGACTCGAATGTTTTCGATAAAACTATACTCCCTACTACATTTATTACATTAACTGTTACATCATTATAAACAGCAGCCAGGTTGACTGTTACTCTACCTGTAGTTGGGTTTGGATAAATAGTAACAGCTTGACTCATATCAATATCTCCAACAGCTAATGGATATAATATAATACTATTTGATACAGATGACAGATATGTCTTTTGAGTTGGTGTACAACTTGAATTTTTAACAGCTTCTATTTGATAATAATTTGTCCCTGCAGGAGGTGTTAAATCTGAATATGTGAAAAGCGTATTAGCCACAGAGTTAAGAATTGACATATTTCCAGGGTTAGGCCCTCTAAGTATATTATAAGTATTAAAAGAAAAACCTTCATAACCATCCCACACTAAATTATTTTCTCCGCCAACACCAACACTTGCAGTAAGATGAATTGTTTTATGTTTTGTACTTCGATTAGATTCATTACCACAACTATCTATCACAGAAATCTTATAACTATCTGCATTTTGTTGAGGAATTGAAGCATTATCAATAAAGACACTTAAACTGCCAAACGGTACAAATCCTATTAGATTATAAGTCCCAGCCACAAAACTCTCTTTATAAATATATGTTTGTGCTGTTTTAACTAATGAAGTTTTTTCCCATACAATAATATTTTTTCCGGTAGCACTATCTACTGATATAATACATATTTCTTCATTATATGGTACTGACACATTTAAGTTCAAGGTGTCCCTATTGATACACCCAAGGTTATCATCAGCAATAATTGTTATCTCATTATCAACTAAAAAATATTCAGTTTGTGAAGTACCTCCGTTTGACCAGATATAATTAAAAAAACCATTATTAGCACTTACAAAAACACTATCTCCTAAACAATACTGACCTAAAGGATCTATAATTACCTGATTATTTGATAAGCCACAACTTATAACAGCAAAAGTTAATATTTGATATGTATTAGCACTATCAGCATTGTCGTAAACTGTTATTTTCATTCTATTCTGCGCTGGAAGAGGGGGTATTGATGATTATGAAAATACAGCTTTAAAATCGATTGAATCATTAGCCACTATTATAGTTGAATCAACAAATCCAATCGGATTAAAATTAGCAATTTGATGAGG
>JAESUI010000054.1 GCA_016763135.1 Flavobacteriales bacterium | reverse complement strand
TAAAGAGCCATCTTCTAATGGATTTGCTTTATAACCTGCTTTTTCAAGATCTTTTATTTTAAAATTATCACTATCTATGATAATAGTGCCTCTATCTTTAATCCAATCTATATTTGCTAGTAATGCAGCAGGATTCATTGCAATTAAAATATCTGCTTCATCACCAGGTGAAAAAATTCGGTTACTACCAAATTGTATTTTAAACCCACTCACCCCAGCAACTGTTCCAATTGGAGCTCTAATTTCAGCAGGAAAATCAGGAAATGTAGCTAAATCATTACCGATAAAGGCAGTTGTGTTGCTAAATTGAGTCCCAGTAAGTTGCATTCCATCTCCAGAATCTCCAGCAAATTTGATAACAACCTGATCTATTTCTTCAACTGTTTTTGACATTCAATTTAATTTTGAATAGCAAATTTACTATAACCAAATTTAGGATATGAAATAAACCTATAATTTTATTCGCAATCGGTTGTTAAATCAGCATTATATTTATTTACTTTTGTGTATTATTTCACCAAAATGAAGGCATGGATAAACATTCCTATTTGAGTAATGTTGATGGAAGAGTGATTGAAGACTTCTATCAACAATATCTAAACAACCCACAAGATGTAGGAGAAGGGTGGCAAAAGTTTTTTGAAGGATTTGAATTTGCAAGAAATAATTACGAAACAGATGCACCAAAAGGGTTTGACAAAGAATTTAAAGTTATAGATCTAATTAACGGCTATCGTTCTCGGGGGCACTTATTTACTAAAACCAACCCTGTAAGAGCAAGGCGACAATATTCGCCAACATTAGCTATAGAAAATTATGGATTAGAACCAGCTGATTTAGAAACTATTTTTCAAGCAGGAACTGAAGTTGGAATCGGACCCGCTAAGCTTAAGGATATCATCCTTCATTTAGAAGAAACATACTGTGAATCTATAGGTATAGAGTTTATGTACATTCGTAAGCCTGAAGAAGTGGCTTGGATAAAAGATAAAATTGAATTGAAAAACAGGGCAAAATTCAATCCTGAAGAAAAAAAACACATTTTACATAAATTAAATCAAGCAGTAGTTTTTGAACAGTTTTTACACAAAAAATTTGTAGGGCAAAAGCGATTTTCATTAGAAGGTAACGAAGCATTAATTCCAGTTTTGGACGCAATTGTTGAAAAAGGATCTGAATTTGGAATTAAAGAATTTATTGTAGGGATGGCCCATAGGGGAAGGTTAAATGTATTAGCCAACATCTTCAACAAAGCCTATGAGCGAATTTTTAGTGAATTTTCAGGAAAAGAATATGAAGATTACCTTTTTGATGGCGATGTAAAGTACCACCTAGGCTATTCATGTGATCTAGTTGCTGATAATGGAAATAAGGTTCACATGACCTTATCTCCAAACCCCTCTCATTTGGAAGCTGTTGCACCAATTGTTGAAGGAATTACACGATCTAAAATAGATACTTACCTAAAAGATCCCAACAAAATAGTTCCCATTATTATTCATGGAGATGCAGCCATTGCTGGACAAGGAGTTGTTTACGAAATTGCTCAAATGGCTCAATTAGATGGATATAAGGTAGGAGGTACTTTGCATATCGTAGTTAATAATCAAATAGGATTTACTACCAATTATTTGGATGGTAGGTCGAGTACTTACTGTACAGATATTGCCAAGGTAACTTTATGTCCCGTTTTTCATGTAAATGGAGATGATGTTGAAGCTGTAATTCAAACTGTAAAGTTAGCATTAGAGTACCGTCAAAAATTTAATAAAGACGTTTACATAGATATTTTAGGATATCGTAAATATGGACATAATGAAGGAGATGAACCCCGTTTCACTCAACCATTATTATATAAAGCTATCGGAAACCATGCGAATCCAAGAGATATTTATTCAGATAAATTAATTAGTGAAGGCATAATTACTAAAAATGAAAAAGAGATTTTAGAACAAGATTTTAATAACCTCTTACAAGGAAAGCTTGATGAAGCTAAAGAAATTAAAAATTCCAGAGTAACTCAATTTTTAAAAAGAACCTGGGAAGGAATAGGGTATAGTGAAAAAGAAAGCTTTTATTCTTCACCAAAAACTGGATATGACAAGGAAAAACTAATCAATATTGGCAATAAAATAAGCGCACTGCCGGCAGAAAAAAAATTCATAAGAAAAATTACAAGGTTATTTGATGGTCGTTTAAAACAAATTGAAGACGGCAATCAATTGGACTGGGCATCAGGGGAATTATTAGCTTATGGCTCATTATTGGAAGAAGGTTACCCTATTCGGTTTTCGGGCCAAGATGTTGAAAGAGGAACATTTTCGCATAGACATGCTGTTGTTAAAGTTGAAGATTCTGAAGAAGAGTACATCCCGTTAAATAATATTTCAAAAGGGCAAGCTCCATTTTATATTTATAACTCCTTATTGTCTGAATATGCTGTTTTAGGATTTGAATATGGATATGGGATGGCAACGCCCAATGGCTTAACCATTTGGGAAGCCCAATTTGGAGATTTTAATAATGGCGCTCAAATTGTTATTGATCAATTTTTAAGTGCTGCTGAGGACAAATGGAAAGTACAGAATAACTTAGTATTATTACTTCCTCACGGCTATGAAGGCCAAGGAGCTGAACACTCAAGTGGAAGAATGGAGAGGTATTTACAAATGTGTGCTGAAAGTAATATGCAAGTTGTTAATTGTTCAACCCCTGCAAATTTTTTCCATGTTTTAAGAAGGCAACTGAAATGGAATTTTAGAAAACCGTTAATAATTTTCACTCCTAAAAGTTTATTAAGACACCCAAAATGCATCTCCACTTTAGATGAAATGTCATCAGGTAGTTTTCAAGAAGTAATAGATGATACATTTGTTAATGCCAAAAATGTTGATACAGTTGTTTTCTGTTCGGGAAAATTTTACTACGATTTATTACAAAAACGAGAAGAAGTAGAGGGAGTTGAAAATATTGCGTTTGTAAGGGTAGAGCAACTATACCCTTATCCAATAAAACAATTAACCAGTATATTAGATAAATATAAGCATGCTAAAAAACATATTTGGGCTCAAGAAGAACCAAAAAATATGGGGGCTTGGTCGAGTATGCAACGCCATTTTATTGCGGTTAATTTAGAGCTCATCTCATTGAGGGCAAAAGGTGCTCCTGCAACTGGATCATCAAAAGCACATGCGGTTAGGCAAGCAGACATTATAAATAAAGTATTCGAAAACGCATTAGTTACAAAACAATAAAGAAAAGCTATGGCTTTAGAAATGAAAGTTCCCTCACCGGGAGAATCGATAACAGAAGTAGAGATTGCACAGTGGTTAGTGGAAGATGGTGATTACGTAGAGAAAGACCAAACCATTGCTGAAGTAGATTCTGACAAAGCAACTTTAGAATTACCGGCTGAAGAAGCTGGAATTATTACATTGAAAGCTGAAGAAGGGGACCTTGTTCAAGTTGGAGGCGTTGTTTGTTTAATAGATACTGATGCTGAAAAACCAGCAGATTTCGAATCTAAAGTTAACAACACTAGTGAAGATGCTGATACCCTTCCAAACCCTGGTCCAGCAACAACTACAGTTGATAAAAGCGTTAAAGCAACTCCAGTTGCAAAAGAAATGATTGCTGCAAATGACATTAACCCTTCGGAACTTAAAGGAAGTGGTAGTAATGGAAAGATTACAAAAAAAGACATTGGCCTTTATCTGAACGGAAAAGAAGGAAAGCAAGGAGAACGTAAGAAAATGAGTATGCTACGAAGAAAAGTAGCAAAACGATTGGTGGCTGTAAAGAACGAAACAGCTATGCTAACTACTTTTAACGAAGTAGACATGAAACCAATTATGGATTTACGAGCAGTTTACAAAGAAGCTTTTAAAGAAAAGCATGGTGTTGGATTAGGATTCATGTCATTCTTTACAAAAGCAGTTACTAATGCATTAAAAGAATTCCCTACTGTCAACTCTATGATGGACGGAGACTATATGGTTAGTTATGATTTTGCAGACATTGGAATTGCTGTAAGTTCTCCTAAAGGGTTAATGGTTCCGGTTGTAAAGGAAGCTCAAGATATGAGCTTAATGGAAATTGAAACTGAGATTAAACGGCTAGCAATTAAAGCTCGTGATGGAAAAATAGATATTGCTGATATGGAAGGAGGAACATTTACCATTACTAATGGAGGTGTTTTTGGATCTATGCTAAGTACTCCAATCATAAACCCTCCACAAAGTGCTATTTTAGGAATGCATAACATTATTGAACGACCCGTAGCAATTGATGGGAAGGTAGAAATTAGACCTATAATGTATGTTGCCTTATCTTACGATCATAGAATTATTGATGGTAAAGAATCTGTTGGATTTTTGAAAATGGTAAAAGAACAACTAGAAGATCCTAAAGAACTTATTTTACAAGCTATGGCTCCTAATGATGTTTTTGATGATTTAAAATAATACTCCTTAGTTAACTACCAATTCAGAAGTAGTAATCACATTACTTAAATGTAATGCTCTGTCTTTTATACTGATTTCGTAACGAAAAGTATCCGCATTAAAGTCATATAGTAAATCTACTTTTGTTTCACCCTCTAAAGATCTTCCTGATTCATTTTCTAAAAAAGGAAGTCTTAGGTGTAATTCTGTAGTATCAAATTTATTTTCTGTAGTGTTCCATGTAATCACAGGAGATTTTAAAACCCAAGTTCCATTAACTTTTTCATAATAATCTATAAAAACATTAAACTCTTGCTCTCCAGAATTCTCTTCTTGTTTTAACCCCAAGTCTCCATCTCCATCAAAAAATTCAAACTGAACAATACTAAAGGAATTATCTCCCGAGAATTGAATATTCATAAATTCAATAACAGGAGGTACTGGTTCAGGAGTTTCCTTTTTACATCCTATAGAAAGAATTATAGTAAATAATATGGCTAATTTCGTTAACTGTTTCACACTTTAAAATTACACATTATTTTGTTGAGCCTTAAAAATCAAATCTTCAACATTGAAACTGAACAAGAGTTTAACGAGGTTTCTCTTAAAATATTCAATTATCAGTATAATAATAATTCAGTATACAAAAAATTTTGTGAGCTATTAAAAGTGAGTTTAAATGATGTAACTACAATTAATCAAATCCCTTTTTTTCCTATAGAATTTTTTAAAACTCACATCATTAAGAGTGGAGAATTTAAAGAGCAACAAATGTTTTTAAGTAGTGGAACAACTGGTCAAATCCAAAGTAAACATTTTGTAAAAGATATTTCACTATATGAAAAGAGTTACAATAAAGCTTTTGCCCAGTTTTATGGAAACATAGAAAATTACTGTGTTTTAGCATTATTACCATCATATTTAGAAAGAGAAGGCTCCTCGTTAATCTACATGGTAGATGATTTAATTAAAAAAAGCAAACACCCAAAAAGTGGATTTTTTCTTGAAAACCAATCAGAATTGATTGAAATATTGAAAAAAATGAACAAAAATGAACAAAAAACGATACTTTTTGGTGTTTCTTTCGCTTTATTAGATTTGGCGGAAAAGTATGAAATTAATTTAAGTAATGTAATTATTATGGAAACTGGAGGGATGAAAGGAAGAAGAAAAGAATTGACCCGAAATGAGCTTCATAACATTTACAAAAAAAGCTTTAATGTTTCTGAAGTTCACTCAGAATACGGAATGACAGAATTATTATCTCAAGCCTATTCAACAGAAAGTGGAGTTTTTAAAACTCCTAGTTGGATGAAAGTTATGATTAGAGATATTAATGATCCTTTCAGTATTGTCGAAGACAATAAAACTGGAGGTATCAATGTGATTGATTTAGCCAACATCGACTCTTGTAGCTTCATTGCTACACAAGATTTAGGCAAGAAAAATAACAATGAAGAATTTGAAGTTTTAGGTAGGTTTGATAATAGTGATTTACGTGGTTGTAATATGCTAATTAGTTAAGAAAAATTAATAGTTTTGTTTGGAACAATTTTTGTTAATTAAAGAGTTTTTAAAACTTATAAAATATGAAGTCAACATTTTTAAATAAAACATTAGTTATCCTAGCATTAGGAGCTATTACAATACTTAGTAGTTGTCAGAGCACAACACCTTTCACCAATACGGTGCGAAAACAATATAATTTAGATGACGCTAAATTGAAAAAAATGCAATTTTACATATCAACTGATATTACATTGCAACGTGGTGAAAGAGGAGAAAACTCTCAAGAATTAGATGATGAAGGTAAATTAGTTGTTTCTAGTTCTGCAACTTTAGATAATATTTTAGTTGATGCTAAAACACCTGGAGTATGTGTGAAAATATTACCTGGAAATAAATTAGCGATTAGCTTTTTCGAATCTGATGACCAGTATTTAGTTTTTGGAGACCCAAATAATAGAGGTAGATATAATTTAATGGGAGCTGAATGGAAAAGTGGGAAAGGTAAAATTAACTTTGGAGGAAAAGTATATTACATTATGCCTGGAGGAGCAAGTGCTTACCTTAAATTTGAAATGAAAAAAGTTAAGGATTACAAGACTACCACCAAAAAAGCTAAAGGAAGAACAATTAAATAACATTAAAATAAATTCATTTAAAGGAGGTACTTTGTACCTCCTTTTTTAATGGAAAATCTATCATGGAAACACTATTAAAAGAAACAGTAAGCTATCTTAAAAGTAAAGGTATAGAAACTCCAGCTGTTGGAATTGTATTAGGAACTGGTTTAGGAGGTTTAGTTTCTGAAATAGACATTATTACTGCAATTGATTACGATAACATCCCTCATTTTCCTATTTCTACAGTAGAGTCACACCACGGGAAATTAATTTATGGAACCATACGCAACAAAAAAGTATTGGTAATGCAAGGTCGATTTCATTATTATGAAGGATATAATATGAAAGAAATCACTTTCCCTATCCGTGTGATGAAGTTATTAGGTATAGAGAATTTATTAATTTCTAATGCCGCTGGAGCAATAAATTTAACTTATAAAAAAAGCTCCTTAATGTTAATTACAGATCATATCAATTTATATCCTGACAATCCATTAATTGGTAAAAATATGGATGATTTTGGTCCACGTTTTCCAGATATGAGTGAAGCTTATTCTAAGAAACTCAATAACACATTAAGAGGAATAGCTAACGAAAAAAGCATTCAATTACATGAAGGTGTTTATGTTCCTGTTTCTGGGCCAAATTTAGAAACAAAAGCAGAATATAGAATGATACGACTATTAGGTGGTGATGCTGTAGGAATGAGTACTGTTCCTGAAGTAATTGTGGCCAACCACATGGGATTACCCTGTTGTGCTATTTCTGTATTAACTGACGAGTGTGATCCTGAAAATTTAGAATCTGTAGATATTACAGATATATTAGCTGCAGCAGCTATTGCAGAACCACAATTAACGACACTATATACTGAATTAATTGAAAAATTATAATGGGTAGTCATCAAGAAAAATTAAGCCTATTACAAGATTTAATTGCTTTAAGTAAAGTTGATGGGAATGTTTCTTTTATGGAGAATAACTTTATCTATACTATTGCTTTAAATCTAAACATTTCTGAAATTGAATTGAATCAGCTTAAAAATAATCCTGTAGATTACAGTCCTGAGAATAAAGAAACAGATAGAATAATTCAATTTTATCGCTTACTCCTTTTAATGAGTGTTGACCAAGTTAAAGAGAAAGAAGAGATTGATTTTTGTAAAGAAGCTGGGTTAAAAATGGGTTTAAACCCAATTGCCATAGACACAACTATTCAAAAAATATTAAAATCAGATACAGGAATGATGTCTCCGAATGATGTTATTAAAATATTCCAACCCTACCACAATTAGGCCTCTAATATTTTTTCTAAATAATGGTACTCAATACAGTAATCCTTTTTTAGAGCCTCTATTTTATCTGAAATAGATTTTTCATTAACTTTTTTGTTTGACTTTTGACCGACTAACATCACATTTTTACGAGTATGTTCATTAGAAATAAACTCAAACACTTTTGTATTATATTGGTGTTTTTCCAAAATTAACGCCCGAATTGTATCGGTAACCATTTCATACTGGCGCTCCTTAAAAATGCCATATTTTAAAATTGGACTTGCTTGTTCTATTCCTTTTAACTGTTGTCTAATTTGTTTATGGCAACAAGGTGCAGTGATAATTAAAGATGCATTTGCAGCTATTGCTTTACTCAACGCATCATCAGTAGCAGTATCACAGGCGTGTAAAGCAATTAAAATATCTATCTTTTTAGGATTATAATCTTGAATGGTATTACTTTCAGAACGTAAGTTCTCAAACTCACAATCTTTGGCAATTTTATTACAAAAATCAACCAATTCTTTTCGCTGCTCAATTCCAATAACCTTAACTTCCATCTTTTTTTGATTCACTAAGTAATCATACAAAGCAAATGTCAAATAGCCTTTTCCTGAGCCCATATCAACAATATTTACAGCGCTTGGTAAATCAGCATTTTTAATTAAATTTTCTATAATCTCTAAATACTTATTAATCTGTCTAAACTTATCAGCCATTTTTGGAATTACAGTTCCATTCTCATCTGTAACCCCCAATAAATTAAGATACTTTCCTAATTCAGCCCTTCTCTTTTTAGGATTATCATGTGTCTCTGGTGGTTTGTTTTTAAAACTTGGGGGAGCAATTCTTGTTGACACTTTTCCCTTTTTAGAAAACTGTATGGTAAAATCCTCTTCCAAAGTAAACAGAATTGCTATTCTAAATTTTTGATTTAATAATTCAGACAGAATATTTTTTGCCTCCTCTAAAGAATAATTTTTTACTTGGTCATTTGTTTGATAATGATAAGTAAACGAAAAGGTAAGTTGATCCTTTATCGTAACTAGTCGGATATAAACATTATGCAGACCATCACTCTTATATGCCGGTTTACTTAATGTAATTTTCACAAAAGTATTATCATTATAACTTTTGTCTAATCTTTCAAAAAAGGGAATTAAATCATCCATGTTACAAAGCTACTCAATAATAAAGCGATAAAAACTATATTTGAAGTGTGAATATTACATTTAAACCTATAACTAAAGAGAATATCCAAGTTCCATTAGACATCTACAATTGGTATGTGTTAAACTCTACAGCGACATTCCATTTGGAACCTATTCCGCAAAAGGAGTTAGAAAGAATGCTTTCTATAGGTCATTCTAAATATCAATCTTTTGTTATTGTTTTTGAAAGTGAAATTTGTGGGTTTTGTTACCTCTCACAATTTAGATACAAAGAGGCTTATGATAAATCGTCTGAAATAACATTGTATTTAAAGCGCGATACAACAGGAAAAGGAATAGGGAAAACCACTTTATCTTATCTTGAAAAAATTGCTAAAAAGAATGGTATTAATAATTTAGTTGCCGTTGTGACTGAAGGAAACAATGCTAGTATCGCGCTTTTTGAAAAAGCTGGATACTTTAAAGTGGGCCATTTAAAAAATATAGGTGAAAAATTTGGGGAAACACTAGATGTGGTTTCTTATCAAAAAGAGATTTAAAAAATGATTTTTGGTTTTTTTGAAATAGCGCAAATAGTACCATTAATAGTTAGTAGTCTATTTCTAATTGCATCAATAATTATATATAATAAATCTAAACTTTCTATTACTTTACTCTTTATAGGAACTTTAGGCTTAGGATATTTCATAGCAAACCTAGATCCTTTTTTAATATTGTGGGATGAACAATACCACGCATTAGTTGCTAAAAACTTAGTAATAAATCCACTAAAACCTACATTGTTTCCTGAGCCTCTTTTAACTTTTAGTTATAAAAACTGGACCGAAAACCATATCTGGCTGCATAAACAACCTTTATTTTTATGGCAAATGGCATTAAGTATTAAATTGTTTGGCCTAAACGAAATTGCTGTTAGAATTCCTAGTATCTTGATGCATGCCATTTTACCAATTTTTATTTACAGAATTGGTTTTATTGTTTTAAATAAAAGAACTGCATTTTTTGGCGCATTATTTTTTGCTACTGCCTATTTCCCTCTCGAACTTGTTGCTGGAAGATACTCTACAGACCATAATGATATTGCCTTTCTTTTTTACCTTATTGGTAGTTTTTGGTCGTGGTTCGAATATAAGAATTCAAAAAAATACTATTGGCTTATTTTAACTGGATTGTTTAGTGGAGGTGCTGTACTAAATAAGTGGCTTATGGGTTTATTAATTTATATTGTTTGGATTGTATCTAAATTTATTGGCGATTCCAAAAATCGTTTTTTTATTAAATCATACTTCCCAATAATTTATACTGGCATTCTCAGTTTGGTTGTATTCATCCCTTGGCAAATTTATACAAGAATTAACTTCCCAAAAGAATCCAGTTATGAGGCTTCATTAAATATTAAGCACTTTTCCGAACCAATTGAAGGTCATTATGGTAATCTCTGGTTTTATTTTACTAATGGGTTTAACACTTTATATGGATCTGGTGTAATTATGCCTTTTGTTCTACTGTTTGGAATCGTATTTATGATTTATAAAATACGAAACAAGGAATATAAAATTGGAATAATTACAACTATCATAGTTGTATATTCTGTTTTTACTCTAGCCGAAACCAAAATGATTGCATTTCCGCTTATTATTACCCCATTCACATATCTCGGAATTGGCGCTTTATTAGACTCATTATTATCAATAACAAAAAAAAAGGTGTCCATCCCAATTGTTACTACAATACTCTCAATTTTAATCCCTTTATCCATTTCTTATGCAGCATTAAATTTAAAAAGAATACAAAATTATCACACCATGCGAAACCCTTATGATAACCATAATAGGGTAAGGGAATTAATTGAGATGAAATTCATAGACTCTCTAATAGAGATGAAACTAGATCAAGATTATGTAATATTTAACTCTTGCATTACGGTAAATGGGAACATTCCTATAATGTTTTATACAAATCACACAGCATACTCATTTATACCTAGTGTTTCTCAAATAAGAGAAATAAAGAACGTAGGTAAAAAAGTTGCTGTAATTAATTTAGGAAACTTGCCAAAGTACATCCTATATGATAAGGATATAAAGATTTTACACCTAAAAAAAGAACGGATGAAATTTTCTTTCTCCTAATGTGTTAAATTCTATTGTTGGCAAAGGAAATTTTAAAAGATTTAAAAAGAAAAAGGTAGATTTTAAAAACTTAGACCGGGTTTGAATTTTATCTAAATCTAAATCCAACGACAAATAATAGCTGCGATATCTTTCAATAGGAACGATTTCGCCTCCTTTATATACCGTTGGGTTCACTTCTGATGCCAACATACCATAAGCTCCATAACCTCCAGAAATACTTAACCATTTTGGTAAAAATTCTTGGTGTTTAAATACCGATCTAAGATTCAGTGATAACCAAAAGGTTTGCCCGTTATAATCTGCAACAACTCTAGATAGGTCTGAATCGCCAAGAACTCCAGGTCTATATTGTGCTAATTCTGTATGGTGATACGAGAATTTATAGGTTAGTATCTGTTTATTAAATGCTAGTTCTTGTCCGATTAGCAATAAACTACCCGAAGCATTTGCAACCGCATCCATTGGAGAAAATCCCCATTCTAAATAATGGGCATCTAATATTTCTATTGAGGTCATAAATAAAAACCCGTACGCACCTCCATACCAAATTGCTCTTTTCCGTTTCACGCCAGTCCATTTCATGGCTTTTATTCCTAGTTTTCCATACAAATAGCAAGTATAAGCATGTCCATACTTATCAATTTGCATCCATCCTGCATTGTCATTAGTAAAATGGAAATCTGTTGGATGATTATCATCGTACCAAACGGTTGCCAATCCGGTTAATGTCCCTGCATAAAACAAACCTCCAACTCCACCAACAAGCCCAAGCCTTAAAGGCTTGTATTCTCTTTGAGTTGTGTCAACAGGACTTTGAGCTCTAACTTGAGTAAGAAAAAGGATAGTAATAATTAAGCATGAAATTTTTTTTACCCTAACCATTTTAACACATTTTCATGCCATATCATGTCAGCATCTTGTTTAGTAAAAATATTTAATTGAATAGCATCATCTATTACTTTTCCAGGATAACTTCCTGGAACTGATTCCATTTCTCCTAAAGGATAAGGGTCATCCAATCCTGCAATAATTTGAGGTACACCAACCCTATGTTTTAATAATTGTAAAGTATAAGGGTCATGAACCAGCGTATCAAAAAATAAATTAGGGTGGCCTAAAGTTGTTTTTGGAGTTTCTGTACCTTCAAATAAATCTGGTCTACCATTAAACCCTTGTATTCTTCTACCATAATTAGCTTGACCTAACATACAGCCATGAGCAAAACAAGTTCTAATATTTGGATATTTATTAGGAATATTCTTTAAAGTAAATAAATGCAATGTGTCTGCTGTTTGAGCCATCATCCAAACTAAATGAAAACGCCAAAACTCATCTTTTAGCTTAATCATTTTGGGCCCATCATAAGGATGAATCTCTAACGCTAAATGATATTTATTAGCCAACTCATAAATAGGGTTGCACGATTCGTCTGCTACCGAGACCCATTCATCTTTTTCATTTAAATAATGTGTTGGCAAGCAAAGTAATTTCATACCCAACTCATTAACACATCGCTCAATTTCAGCTAAAGCATCATCCATAAATTTAGGCTGCACTACAAATCCACAAGTAAATTTATCGGGGTGATTATGTTGAACTGAAGCATTAAAATCATTTTGCCATCGAATAGCATCATTGGCATCTTGTTTATTCCAACCATTACAATAAACTTGAGAAAGGTTCAACATTACCCCGTGTGAAATGTTATTTTTCTCCATCCATCCCAACTTTTCTTTTAAGAAAAAACTTGGGTCTGTTATTGGCCTAGACCAATCCCCTTGGCGCATAAACTTCTTATCATCATCTATCCAAAACAATTTCTTGTCTTTCATAAATTGAGGAACCTGATTTGGTTCTGGTAAAATATGTCCGTGCCCGTTTATTCGCATTAGCCTTTATTAGTAAATTTTGGGTCCGTTTCCATAACATGTCCACATTCATTACAAGTTCTGTTTTCCTCAGAATTAAAATAACGCTTAAATACATCTAAAAAATCCTTCTCAATATCATTTAAAGTAAATCGTTCTTCATATAATTTATGGTTACACTCATCACAAAACCACATTAATCCATCTTTATAATCAGTTCCTTTTCTAACGCGCTCTATAACCAACCCAACTGTATCTTCAGGTCTTCCTGGAGAATGCGGAATGTTTGCTGGAAGTAAAAACATTTCACCCTCTTTAATAGGAATCTTAACTGCTTTCCCATCTTGCTGAATAGTAACCTCAATATCTCCTTTTACTTGATAAAACAATTCTTCAGTTTCATTAAAATGGTAATCCTTCCTTGCATTAGGCCCACCAACTACCATTACAATAAAATCTTTACCCATCGGGTACATATTTTTATTAGCAACTGGTGGCTTTAATTTGTCTTTATTGTCTTCTATCCATTGATCGAAATTAAAAGGCATTGGTATTGACATAATTCAATTTTTTTGTTTGCCGAAAGGTACTAAGAAAGTAGAACATAATAAAAAGCCCCAGATGAAAAACATCTGGGGCTAACTAAACTAACAAAAAATAAACTCTATTTTATCACTATTTTACTTGTGCTTACTTTTTCTCCTTGTACAATTTGAAGAATATAAATTCCTTCTCCATTATTACTTATATCAATATTATTTGAATATTTCCCTTCAAAATCTGAAATTATTTCTGAATAAACCTCTTTTCCTTGAACATCAAATATTTTAATTAAAACAGGTTCTTTTTTATTTAATTTAAAACTTAAATCAAATTTCCCATCATTTGGATTTGGACTGAATTTCAATTTGTTAATTGACAACTCTTTCTTATCTAACCCTGCTACTGTAGGAATTTTCTTCGCTGATTCATCATCACTTGTTATTTTAGTAATGATAACTATATGTTTCGTTTTTTCTCCATCTTTTGAGTCAATCTTTACATCAATAACCATTTCATGATTTCCTTTCATTTTAGTTACACTACCATCATCTCCAATAAATATCATTTGGTTTCTTCTATGCATTTTGTACATCTCATCATCATCGATTTCCATTTCTTCTCCATCAACTATTTTTTTTACAGTTACATTCCCCTCATCATCAATAGTTTTAATAATTTTCACAGTATGAGCTTCTCCATCTTCATCCGTTTTAATCAATATCTCAACATTTCCTGATTCATCATGTATAAAATCCATGTTTTTATGCATTTTTTCTAAATGCTGGTGAAGGTCATTAATTCTAATCTCCATCTCCTCTCCATTAATCATCATTTTCATCACACCATCTTCACCATCCAACATTTTAAAATCAAAACTCATTTCTATTTCTTCTCCATCGTCTCCTTTAAATTTCATCACTTTCATTCCATTTTCTTCATTCTCATCAAACTCAATGTTAAATTTGAAATCCATCTCGCTAGAATCTCCATCAATCATCATAACTTTAATCATTTTATGGATTGAATCTCCCATTCCATGAAGCTCAGACATCCAAGTCATACTTTTATCACAATCAAATGTCGAATCAATAACTGTTTCAACTCCATTTACAACCTTTACGATTTTTATTTTGCATTTTTCATCATCTCCATCTTCATAATTGGTAAATGAGAAAATCCCAACAACTAGTACAATTAAGCCAACTGGAATTAATAAGGTTTTTAAATTTTTCATAATATTATTATTTTAAGGGTTAAAATTTATTTTTATATTTTTTTAAATGAGAAGTTATAATTGTAGATTTTTTCTACGTCATGACTATCTTCAATCTTAATTTTTGATAACTTATTTATTAAGTGCATTTTAATTTTTTCATCGGAATAGTTTAAAGCAAGGATTTCGATTCGTCCTTCTTTATTTATTCTAAAACTTACTTTAACAAAATCTGTTCTATTTTTTTCTAAAGACAAGACTCCATTTTTAAATTTAACTACTTCTTCAATTTTTTCATTTAATTCAATGCCACTTATAGCATAACTCTTCCCAATAAAAGAAGATCCTACAATTGCAACTAGGGTTAATATTGTTTTTAAATTTTTCATACTACTAATTTTAAGTTTAACTTTCTACTCTGCAAATCTATAGGAGGTTGAGCTATATCACTGTTAAAGAACTCTTAAAGAAAGTTAAGGAAAAGTTAAAGTTTCGTTTTGGTAAGCCTTAAACGTTAAATTTGATGAGAATTTAAGAATGAAAAAGAGAATACTATATATACTAATAGCACTAATGAGCGTTTCCTTAATGGGGATTATTTGGGTTCAGATATACTGGATACACAATGGAATTACCGTTAAAGAAGCTCAATTTGACCAGTTGGTTAATGATGCATTAAACCATGTTGTTACAGATATAGAAGATAATGAATCTATCCATTTCATCCATAAACAATTGGCAACTGTTACCTCTAACATTATTATTGATACCGACTCTATTCATCAAAATGCTAATAAAATAAAGCAATGGGTTAGTAAGAACATCATAGCTGATTCTACGAATGAGATCAATTCATTTAATTATGAAATGATTACTGAAGATGGGATGGAAATGAAGATTAGCGTAAATGGAGAAACTCAAACCATTGATATAAAGAATAATTTGGAAAACTTAGAGGAACTGCTTGGTAGTGATTCTTTTATTTTTGAAGGAGATGACGATGAAATGATGGTTAGTAATCGTTTCAGTAACATCATGATTAAAATGGTAAGAGAGTTTAAAGATATAGAGAAGCCTATTGAGCATTTATTAAAACGTATAAGTATAGAGCCCATTATTCAATCAAGTTTAGAAGATAATGGTATTACTTCTCCTTTTAAATATGCGGTTTTAAATAATAATGAAGTTATCTCCCCTTTTTCTTCTGATGACTTTGAAGTTTCTGAGGACACTTATACGGTAAGTTTATTCAAACATAATGTATTTGGTAATTCAGCTCAACTGGCACTTAATTTTGGAAGCAAAAGACATTACATATTAAAATCTATGTGGTTAATGGTTACTTCTTCTATTTTATTTACACTAATTATTCTTCTCACATTTATGAGTACCATACATTACATGATAAAGCAAAAGAAATTATCTGAAATGAAAAACGATTTCATTAACAACATGACCCATGAATTTAAAACGCCTATTTCTACCATTTCTTTAGCTATTGATTCTATTACTCACCCGAAAATTATTGGTGATGAAAAACAAATCAACCATTTTGCAGATATCATTCGGAAAGAGAATTTAAGGATGAATCAACAAATAGATAGCGTTTTAACTACTGCTTTAGGCGAAAAAGATGAATTAGAATTTGATAAAACCGAACTTGACATCAATGAATTAATTCAAAAAATTCCAGTACGTATGAGACTACAACTAGAGGCTCATAATGCAACATTAAATTTAAATTTTTCTGAAGAAACCTTAATGATCTCGGCAGATGAAATGCACCTGCAAAATGCTATTTGTAATTTAATTGATAATGCAATTAAGTACAACGATAATAATCCAGAAATTACTATTGACACCAATTTAGTAAACGGGTTCTGTGAAATAAAAATTACAGATAATGGAATAGGAATGAGTAACGAAACACAGAAAAAAGTATTTGATAAATTTTACCGTGTAGAGAAAGGAAATATTCATACTGTAAAAGGTTTCGGAATAGGATTAAGTTATGTAAAAACAATTGTTGATGCTCATAAAGGATTAATTTCTTTAAAAAGTAAATTAAAACAAGGAACAATTATTACCATTAACATTCCTACAACTTGAAAAAGAAATACTCCATATTATTAGTTGAAGATGAAGAGAATTTTGGTTCTGTTTTAAAAAACTACTTAGAGCTAAGCGATTATTTTGTTACGTTATGCACTGACGGAAAAAAAGGTTTGACTAGCTTTAAAAACAATATTTATGACCTCTGTATTTTAGATGTGATGATGCCAGAAATGGATGGATTTAGTGCCGCAACTGAAATAAAAAAAATTAATCCAAAAGTTCCATTAATCTTTTTAACCGCTAAAAAATTAAAGGAAGACATCTTAAAAGGATATCAAATTGGTGCTGATGATTACATTACAAAACCCTTTGATACTGAAGTATTGTTGTATAAACTTAAAGTTATTTTAAATAGAAATGACAATCAGATTCAAAAAGAAGAAAAATTAATTTACACATTTGGTCTATTTAGCTTTAACACCGAAATACGAGAATTAAAATCAAAAACCACCACTAGAAAGTTATCACCAAAAGAATCAGAATTATTAAAGTTGTTGTGCGAGAATTTAAACGAAGTTGTGTCTAGAGATTTAGCGTTAAACAAAATTTGGAAAGACAACAACTACTTTACTACCCGAAGTATGGATGTTTTTATTGCCAAACTTAGGAAGTACCTAAAAGAAGATTCTGCAATAGAAATTATAAATGTACACGGTAATGGATTTCGATTGTTGGTTAAATAATTAATCCAACTCCAACATCGTTTTGATATTCACTTCAAGTATCTCTCCCATACTTTTACATGCTGAAAATGCTGTAGAATTATGAAATTTCCCTAATTCAAGTCTTAAATTTTCCACATAATCATCAAAAGAAATCTTGTCTTGTTTAATAACCTCAAGTAAATAATCAATCTGATATTTATCGTTTAAGTACCTTTTCTTTAATAAAGATTTCTCTTCCATTTGATATTGATTTATCGTTTCTAATGGAATTGCTTCTTGAATAAGGTTTACGTAATAGGAATTCTCTTTATAAAATTGAGGTAAATAAATTCTTACTCTTTTTTCAAAACTTTGCTGATCGAAATCAATTGCTCTAACTCGGTATTGTATTTGATCAAAATCTTGAGTTACTACAATTACGTAATTATATGCTCGCATATCTCCTAAAAGTCTCACAAAACACTGCTCATTAAATTTTACAAATTCTTTTGAAAGCCGAACAGGATTGATTTTTCGTTGACCAGATTTCACCTCATCAATAAATTGATCTCCAGGAATACCAATAATATGTTCTTCAATTAAAGTCTTTTGATAATAGATATAATTGATTTTGTTAGGGGAGAAATGATGCTCTAGTTCTAACCCATAAACACGAGAGGCATCTGCAATTTTTATATAGTAATAATCATAATTATCATTCAGCTGATTCAAAATTTTGATTCGAAATGGCTTTGAATTTCCATAACCGCAAAAATCTACTCCATCAACAGTAAGATGATCAACTTTACTCCCATCAGAAATTAAGAGCCTATATATTTCTACTAAGCCTTCATATAAAAAATCCATTTCGTTAGAACTATACACAACCCTATTCCATAAAGTAGGTACTCCTTTATCATTTTCTAAAGGGACTAGCTCAGTATAACTCAATAAATCTTCATATTGTAAAGGTATTTCTAAGCTTCTTGAATACTTTATTAAATACTCATTCAAAGATTCCTTTATTTCAAAAAAAGGTTTTTTATACTCTATTTTATTGAACTTCATTAGAAAAATAAAGGTATAAAATATTACCTTTGGATACTAACTTAAAATAGTACAGATGGACTTAAATTTAACAGGAAAGAACGCTATTGTTTGCGGAAGTACCCAAGGAATAGGAAAAGCTATTGCAGTAGAATTAGCTTTACTTGGGGCTAATATTGTTTTAGTTGCAAGGAATGAAGAAAAACTAATCTCAACTTGTAAAGAATTAGATTCATCTAAAGGACAAGAACACCATTATTTAATTGCAGATTTTTCTATCCCTCCTCAACTAAAATTAGTTGTTGAAGATTATATTGAAACCAAAAATGTTGAAATTAATATTTTAATAAACAATACAGGAGGGCCAGCTGGAGGGCCAATTGAAAATGCTAAAACAGATGAGTTTATTCATACTTTTTCCAATCATTTAATCTGTAACCATATTCTAATGCAAGCCGTTAAGGAAGGCATGAAAAGTAGTGGTTATGGCAGAATTATAAATATCATTTCTACATCTGTTAAACAACCATTAAATGGCCTAGGAGTTTCAAATACAATAAGAGGTGCTGTTGCGAGTTGGGCAAAAACATTGGCAAATGAGCTTGGTGAGTTTGGAATTACCGTTAATAATGTATTGCCAGGAGCAACAGATACTGTTCGTTTAAAATCAATAATAGAAAACAAAGCCGCAAAAACTGGAGGAAATGCTGAGGCAATTAAACAAGATATGGCAAACATGGTACCCATGAAGCGTATTGCACAGCCAGAAGAAGTAGCTAATGCCGTAGCGTTTTTAGCTTCACCAGCTGCAAGCTATATTAACGGAATTAATATTCCTGTTGATGGCGGTAGAACTAAAAGTTTATAAAAAAAGCCGAGTTTAACTCGGCTTTTTATTTATCCTTTAATAATAAACTTTATTGGAAGGTTATATATTACACTAACTGGCTTATCATTTTGTATGCCTGGCTTCCACTTTGGCATTGCTTTAACAACCCTCAATGCTTCTTTATCAATCAATTCACTTACTCCTCTTAATATTTTAACATTCCTTATTTCTCCATTTTTACCAACGATAAATTGTAGGTAAACTGTTCCTTGTATCCCAACCTCTTTATCGCGCTTAGGGTATTTTAGATTATCCCCTAAATACTTAAATAAGTCGTCAAATTCAGGCATTTTTTCAGGGATAAAAATTGGTATCTCTGGCTTCTTTTTCTTTACTTTCTTCTTAGTCTCCTTTTTTATTTCTTTTTTCTTAATTTCTATAGGCTCTTCTTTAGGCACCTTTTTCTCATTAGGAACTATTTCAAACTTGAGCGGATCAACCTTAGGTTTTTCAATTATTTTTTCCTTTTCAACTTCTTCTTCTATTATATCAAAAGGATCAACAGGGTTCTCCCACTCTTCTTCATAGATTATTTCTCCTCCTAAGCCCGATAAAGAGGTTGGAAAAGTCCATTCAAAAGCCAATAGGCTTAATCCACATGCTATTAGCAATCCTAACTGGAAAAAAACTCCTCTTAGCTTTTCTAACTTTTTACTTGTTTTTTTAAAATGGTTCATGGCAGTAATGTTTTAGGTTAGTGTTTATCTTAATTCAAATTTAATTTGCATAGTCAATGAGACATTTACAGCCCTCCCTCGCTGTTTTCCTGGAGACCAATTAGGCATAGCTTTTACAACCCGCATAGCTTCTTTATCAATTGACTGATTTACTCCCCTTATAATTTTTACATTTTTTATCTCCCCTTTTTTATTAACTAAAAATTTAAAGTAAACCGTACCCTCAATTTTTGCAATTCTGTCCATTGTAGGGTATTTTATATTTTTCTTTAAATACTTTTTTCGTTCTACATCTCCTCCAACAAATTCTGGCATTTTTTCTACTATGATAAAAGGTGGCTTCTCTTCTGGTGGTGAAGTAGGCTCAACATTATCTGGAATAAATTCTGGTAAAACATCTGGATCTACTTCCGGAGTAGGATCAACATCAGTTACATTATCATCTATAATCTCTAATACATCATTATTGGGTGTTAGTGGTTGGATTTTTACTTTAGGTTTTTCTGGTGCTTCTTGAAAAGTTATTGGTGGGACATCAATTTCTCCTCCGTCAATATCTCGAGGTACAGGTGGTAAAATAGTATGTGTTTCTATCTTCCATTCAAAAGCAACTAATGTCAACCCGCAGGCGATTACTAATCCTAATTGGAAAAAGATTCCTCTTAATCTATCTAATTTCTTGTTTGTCTTCTTAAAGTGATTCATGGTAGTAGTAATTTATGGTTAGCACAACTTTATAACTGTATTTTATCTACTTTTAGTATTTAGATGTAGAATTAATATTGATTCCATAAAATGAAACAAACTATTTATACCTTATCGTTATTGCTAATCTTATTCAGTTGTAAAACTGCAGAAGAAGTAAAATCAGATAAAACACCTCAAGGAAAAAGATATGCCATTGGTCAAGGTAGTGGCTTTACTGGAGCATATACCGAGTTTATTTTAAGTGAAAATGGAAAGGTTCATAAATATGATTTCAAATATGATAGAGAAGTTTACTTTAAAGATCTAAGCAAGGTAGATTTAAACTATTTTATGGAGCTAATAGAGGAGCTAAGTTTGGAAGGTATAGAAATGAACCAACCAGGAAATATGACCTATTACATTGATGTAAGAATTGGTAAAACATCTATTAATAAAATTACTTGGGGAAGCTATAATTACAATGCAGATGAAGAATTGGTTAGGCTTCATAAGGAATTATTTGATAAATTAAAAGAGTGGGAATAAGTAAGTATTATTAGTTGTTAAGTACTTTGTTTAAAAGCAATAAAGCAGTTTTCTTACGCCTGAACGCGTAAGCTTTAAGTCATCTTTGTTTTATTTTGATTGAATTTCATCCAATATTTGTGGTGTAATCAAAAAATAAAAATTATGAAAAAAATTAAAACATTAACACTTCTTCTCGGATTAATATTCGGAATTCAAACAGGATACAGTCAATGTCAAGCAAGTTTTACTTCCGTAGACAATGGGGCTGGAAGCTTCTCATTTACAAACACCTCAACAGGGATTGGGTTCAACTCAAGTTGGAGTTTTGGAGATGGTAATAATGCCTGGACTACAAATTCATCTAATACGTATCTTAATAATGGATGGTATAGCGTGTGTTTAACCATTTATGATAGTATCAATCAATGTTCAAGCACTTTTTGTGATAGTATTGTGGTTACTGGCGCAATAAACCCTTGTGCAGGAACTATTGCCGGATTTACCTATGTTGATAATGGTGGAGGAAACTTCTCATTTACGAACACATCAACAGGAATTGGACTCTACTCAAGTTGGAGTTTTGGAGATGGTAATAATGCCTGGACTACAAATTCATCTAATACGTATTTAACTAACGGAGCATATAGCGTGTGTTTAACCATTTATGATAGTATTAACCAGTGTCAAAGTACCTTTTGTGATAACATTGTTGTTACTGGTGTAACTAACCCTTGTGCGGGAACTGTTGCAGGGTTTACCTTTGTTGATAATGGCAGCGGAAACTTCTCATTTACAAATACTTCAACTGGTGGTTCATTATTTTCCTCTTGGTCTTTCGGAGATGGAAACAATGCCTCAACAGCAAATTCATCTAATACGTATTTAACCAATGGAGCATATAGTGTGTGTTTAACCATTTATGATAGTATTAACCAGTGTCAAAGCGTTTTTTGTGATAGCATTGTTGTTACTGGTTCTGGCGCACCTTGCGCTGTAGTAGCAGGCTTCAATGTTGTTGATAACGGTGGAGGAAACTATACCTTTAATAATACATCAACAGGAAGTGGATTAACTTACTACTGGAATTTTGGTGATGGAAATAGCTCTTCAAATGCTAGCCCAAATCACACCTATTTAGCCGACGGGGTTTATGCTGTTCAATTATATGCTTTCGATCCAATTGACTCGAACTGTTATGACTTTACTGTTATAACAATTAATGTAGCTGGAGTATTAAATCCTATAGCTTGTCAAGCAGGGTTTATCATATTCCCTGATAGTTCAAGTGGAAATGTTATCATTATAAACAGTTCTACAGGTAACAATCTAACTTATTTTTGGGATTTTGGTGATGGTAATAATTCTACATTAGCTTACCCTAATTATACTTATACCACATCTGGTCCATTTTCAATCTGTTTAACTGTTAGCGATAGTAATAATTTTTGTACTAGTACCTATTGTGATTCCATTAATTCTGGAGGTCTTGTATTAAAACAAACTGGATTTACAATTAATATTCAAGCACCAGTTATTACAGGAATTGTAGAAGATATTGAATTGATTTCAGAATTTAATGTTTATCCAAATCCAGTTAAAAACAACTTGACCATTGAACTTAATTTGAATGAACAAGCTCACGTAAAAGTTTTCGTAACAGACATTCTGGGAAACAGAGTAGCTCAAATTAATGATGAAGAGCTTAACTCTGGAACAAACACTTTAAAATGGAATTCAAACAAGCTTTCAAACGGGATTTATTTGTTAAACATTGAAACAAATAATTCATTACAAGTTAAGAAGTTAATTCTAAATTAATAATCCTTTCTATTAAGAATAGCCTAACCAAATTGGTTAGGCTATTCTATTTCAACTTACTTTTCAACCACTCGCTGTAATTAATAATATCATTATCTGCCGCACCTTCATCAGTATAAAGTGTTAAAAATTCTTCAACTTCTTTTGAAACGGTAACATCATCCATTTTAGATAAGATCTTTATAAAAAGATTCTCTCTTTGATATTCTTTCTTTTTCAGCAATGTTTTAAAATCTTTAAGGACTATGTTCAATTGATAATCAAACAAATCAATATCGCCAATTTCATAAAATGTTTGCAGTTCAGTTACATTAATTTTTAATCGAAATACTGCATCTAAAGAATTAAAACTATCCTCTCTTTTTAGTTTTGCTAAATTTTTTCGTGCTGCGACAAAATCTTTCAAATCAAAATAGAAAACTGCTAAGTTCAAATAAATAAAAACGATAAACATCGGCAATTGTTGAATGGCCTTTTTTGTCTTTGCCTCCAATAAAACTTCAATTGCTTTTTGCTTATCAGTTACCTGATAATTAATTACTAATGAATTGTAATAGTAGAACAAGTATTTATCGTGTAGTAACCTATTATGCTCCTGCATGGCTTCATAAAGTTCTTCTGCTTTCTCTAAAGATTCTTTTATTTTATCATTTTTAAACAATGAATTTGCTAAATAAGTTAGCATTTGAAGCTTGGTTTCATGATTCGATTTATCAAACAACTTCTCTTCTAAAAACTCATAATATGTTTTTTGTAAATACTCCTCTAAAGATTTAAAGTCGTTTTGTTGTAATAATATTCGACTGATAGAATGATATATTTTAAATCGCAATTTGGCACTTTTCTTAACCTCATCACTATCTACATAATCATTAATGGTTTTTTGTAATATTTCAGTAAACTGGTAATTGTGTGTCGAAAAATTTTGAGAAATTTTAACTCGATAAATTAATGCTGCCAAAACATCATCTATTTCTTGTAATACGTGTAAACTCTTGTGATTATCTTTTCGTTTTTCAATGTATTCAATTGGGTTAAACTCTACACTTTCGTGTGACAACCGAATTAAATCACTGTAAATCAAATCAAGTAAATCGAAAAATTCATTTTTCACAGCTTTTATTTCCGCTTTCTTTAGCTGCTTAAATGCAATTTGATAGCTTCCTTTTTGCTGAAAAAGCTTGGCTAAACTCATTAAATTAATAACACTATTGTATTCCGTTTTATTATAATTAAGGAGTAAAAGACTTTTATTAATATCTGTCTGTAACCTATTTTTTAACCGATAAAAAGAATTTTTATCTGTTTTATCATAAAGCTGATTTACGATATAATCTTCATTAATATTAGGGTGTAATTTTTTAGCAAAATCAAATAATGCAACGTCTTTTCTGTTTCCAGAAGCGTTAGTTCTATTCAAAAATATTTTAAGGTTTCTGCTCTCTTCTCTATTTAAAATTGAAATAATATTGTATAATTCACTCATGATTAACGGGTAAGATTATGTTAAAACTAATTATTAAATTTCAATTAATAGTTATATGTTTGATATGTATTAAATTCATAGATATGAAAAAACTACTATTAGTCACATTCCTGCCGCTATTGCTTTGTTTAAACGGGTATTCCCAAACGTTATCAATTAATGATACCCTAGCTGCATTCAACATCCCTGATACCGTTAGTTACGGCTCAACCTCATCCTATACAATTCCTGTTGAGTATTTAGGTGGGAATTTTAATGGTACAGTATATTTAGTTGCAGGTGTTGATAGCTCTGGCGGGCTTCAATCTATAGATACAGTAGCTTCTCAGGTAGTTAGTTTTATCGGTCCTGACAGTATCTTTTTTAATGTCCTTGACAGCTTCGTCAACAGTAATGGCTATCGTTTTTTCGGAAACGTTGTAGTAATTTGGCCTGTAGCAGCTGGCATAAATACACTGGACACATTTCAAACGGACGTTTTTGTTACGTCCTCTGTAGGAATTAATGAAAATCAAGACCTGTATAATTCATTTTCAGTATACCCAAATCCAACAAAAGATTACATTTATATTGATAAAAAAGATCAAAACATAGATGTTGGACGCGTAAGAATATACAACTTAAGAGGGCGATTGATTTATGATGAAAAGTTTAGGTCAAAAATTAATATCTCTCATTTACAAAGAGGCTTATATTTTCTCAAACTTGAAATAGAAGGAGGGAAAGAACTCAATTATAAGTTGATAAAGGATTAATACTTAACAAGGTCCAACCAAAAATGGCAGGACCTTGTTTAAAATAATATCTCTGATTAAATTAATTCTTTACTACTCGTACAACACTTGTAGTTTCTCCTGAAATTAATTTCACAAAATAGATTCCATTAGCTTGTTCATTAATATCAACATCTATCTGATTTAATCCTTTTACTATCGCTTTATTTTTAGCAACAACAACACTTCCCAATACATTATAAACTTCTAATTTAATTTCTTGATTTTTGTTAGATACCAACTGAACCAAAAATATTCCATTGTTTGGGTTCGGATACACAACAAACTCTTCAATTAAATTGTTCTCATTTACACCAACCGGAATTTGAGTAAAGATGATGTTATCGATATAAGCATTGTCACCTTCACTTCCTAGAATACTTAATGGATCTGCAGCTTCACTAAACCCCATTCTCGTTTCAAAAACTAATTCAAATTGAGTTCCCGCATATGCATTTAAATTTATTTGATAAGGTGTAAAAGGGTCATTCGTTTCTGTTAAAGGCATATATGTTCCACCAATCTGAGTTCCATCTACCACAAGCCTCATACTACTAGCAGCAGGTACAGCCTGTCCAAATTGCAGATTATATACCATGGAATTAGTCTGTCTCAAATCAAAATTTAATGTAGCAACTGACCAACCTGTTGCATCAACACAAAACTTAGCTGTTGCTGCAAATTCCATATTATTACTCCAGAAACCATTAGAATCTAAATCAGGTGTTATTCCTGATGCTAATGGGTCTCCACCAGTCATTCGTAATGCATAACTTCCCGTGGCAGCTGAAGCATTAGAAACAGAAGCGTCTGATTCTATATTTGATGTAAGGATTGTAGTATCCAACACCATAGTATTATTCTCAAAAGTTACTAATTGATTGTCAAATAATGGAACAGGATGTTTAATGTTATACCCTTGCATAGTGTCATTACCATTTATGTTATCAATAGTAAAAGCCGTCCATGCATCCAAGTTATGCGTTCCATTAATTGAAACATCAGCCGTACCAGTAAAGGTATAATAAACGGTATCTTCTCCATAAATGGTAGTGGGTAAAGTCAATGTTTCATTAACAATAGTTCCTCCATCTAACTGAAATGCTAAATCAATATTTGTACCTGCTACTAAAGAGTCACACCCTAAAAATTGAATGGCAACTTCTACATTTTCAGTAGTTGTGAGATGGCACCCAGACACAGGGGACAATATATTTACTAAGGCAACATCCACATTTTGTTGTAGTTTATTTTCTACTTGCAAATTTATAGTACTATCATTTAATGGTTGCACATCTAAACCATATTTCACCCATGAACTAACTGTATGCATTCCAGTAGTTGATAAATCTGCTGTAGCGGTAAAAGTGTAGCTGATAGTATCACTAGCATTAAAATTACTTCCTAATGTTATTGTTTCATTAATTACTACCCCTCCATCAACTTGAAAAGCAACCGGTATAGTTATTCCAGCTGTCAAATCAACTAAACAACCATTGTTTCTAATCTTAATAGTAACATTTTCAGTATTTGTTAATCCACAACCAGTTGTTGGAGATTCTATTGATAAAATAGCTAAATCATTATCTTCAATAGCAAACCCAACACCCACAGCTGCCCACGCTTTGGATGTTTGAATAACTGCATTCGAACATGCTCCATATAAATCTTCAGCAGATTGTATCGATCCATTTCTCGCATCTATATACTCTGATGATTGTGTTAAATAAACTGATAGATTACGATAAGCAATTGCTGCAGCTATATTTATTCCTAATCCAGTTACATTATAACTGTCTCCATTATCATTAGTTCCACTTCCTCCGTCAGAAAGCAAATAAAACCAATAATTTTGAACTCCACTATTGGTATGCACACCTCCATTATCAATCGCTGTAAATTCCCAGTTATTTCCTAAGTATGTGTCAGGGTCTCCTGATGCATTTGGATCTGACATGGAGCGAAATCCATTTCCAGCAACATCAAAGTCTTCTCCAATAAACCAATCTGCGTTAGCTGGATCAGCATAAAACTCAATAGCTGCTGCAAAAACATCACTAAATGATTCGTTTAATGCTCCTGATTCATTTTGATAAACTAAGTCAGCTGTATATTCCGTAACACCATGTGTAATTTCATGCCCACCAACATCTAAAGAAGTCAATGCTGTATATGTTGATCCATCTCCATCTCCATAGGTCATTCTTACTCCATCCCAAAAAGCATTAGAATAATTAGCATCATAATGTACATAGCTCAATAATATGGCTCCAGCATTATCATAACTATTCCGACCATGTTCGTTCAGAAAATAATCATAAGTCATTTCAGCAGCCCAATGAGCATCTGTTGCAGCCTCATCTTGTTGAGCATTTACATTATTCCAAATGTTATCAGTATCTGTAAAATCAACTGCCAAGGCATAGTTCGTTCCTTGTAACATGTTATAAGTTTCAATTCCTCCACCTCTTGAATATTCCCTTAACCGAAATGATGTCGCAGACAATGAATCCACTTGAATGGATTGAGTTCCTGCATACTTTGTGCTAGCTATCCCTGTCACCTCAGTTGTGTGGAGTTTATTGTAAGCATGAATGATTTCTCCTGTTTGTGCATCAACAAAAACATCTTGTTTCGACAATGGCTTTTCTGCATAAACTTCAACTTTGTAGGCTAATTTATAGTTGCTCCCCACTTGAGTGAAATATTTATCAAAAAACACCAGCTCAGCTTGTGGGTAATAAGAAGCAAAAGCGTTATTTTTAATTTGCTTTAACAATTGTTCTGCTCCTGCACTTTCCCACATGTATTTTTCAGCCCCAACAAAAGAAATAGCATTTAGAATAGCCTTATTAGGTTTTATTGATGTACTATTTGCTTTCGAAATCCCTTTAACCAGTTTCCCATTAGAAGAAATAAGTTGTTGATTTTTTTCATGTACCATGTATTGGGCTCCATAAACCTCAACTCCTTTATGGTATTGCTGATAACGATAGTGAGTAACACCTAAATTATCATTCTCTTTCCTAAGTACTTTTAATTTATCCATTGGCGATAAGCCTAAATCAACTTTATAAAGACTAACTAAGTCCTCAACTGTTATAGTGTTGTTGCTTTTATAGGTAATAAAATTTTTATCCTTATTTGATTCAATAAAATCTGAAAACTGGCTTTGTTGAGCCAAAAGATTCCCTCCAAATAAAATAGTAATTAGTAATACTGTATTTTTTATCATGGTAATAGTTTTTGTTTCTGAAAAACTAAAAGTATTAAAATTAACTGCACCTATCCTTATTTTTTGATAAACGGTAGTATAACTTGTTTTTAGGTTTAATTTTTAAACATAGGGCAATTTAACAAGTTGGGTAATAGTATTTATTCCTACTTTAGTCAGCATATAAATTATGGCTAAAAAGAAAAAAAATAAGCAATCGAGAAAATCAGGTTCATTTAAACACGATTTACTACAGCAAATTATTACTGTTTTTGATAAGAACCCTGCAAAATCTTTTAATTATAAGCAGCTAAGTAGTGCTTTTGGGTTTAAAGATATGACCAACAAAAAATTAATTACTATTATTCTTCTTGAACTCGTTGAACAAGGTAAGCTCCGAGAAACACAACGCGGAAAATTTAGTTTAAATGATTCTAATAGCTTTATTGAGGGTAGAGTTGATATGACTTCTCGTGGTGCAGCATATATTGTTCTTGAAGGTTCTGATGATGATATTTATATTAACCCTCGCAATACCAATACAGCCCTTAATGGAGATACAGTAAAAGTAAACGTATTCCAAAGTAGGCACGGTAAAAAAGCTGAAGGAGAAGTTGTTGAAATAGTTGAAAGAAACCAGACAGAATTTGTAGGAATCCTTGAAAAATCAAAAAACTTTTCTTTTGTAATTACTGATAGCCAACGAATGCCTGTAGATATTTTTATCTCCAACGACAGGCTAAAAAATGCACAAGATGGAGATAAGGTAATTGCAAAAATGACTGAATGGCCTTTAGACAAAAAGAATCCTTTCGGTAAAATTGTACAAGTACTTGGAAGGCCTGGTGAAAACAATACCGAAATGCATGCTATTTTAGCAGAATTTGGCTTACCCCATGAATTCACTCATAATGTAGAAAAAGCTGCAGAAAAATTAGACTTAGAAATATCGGCTCAAGAAATAAAAAAGCGTAGAGATTTCAGAACCACTACTACTTTCACCATTGATCCAAAAGATGC
>JAESUI010000053.1 GCA_016763135.1 Flavobacteriales bacterium | reverse complement strand
TTCAGCATTGCTCATTTACTAACAAATAATAAAAAGATTGCTTTAATCACCGCTTGCATTTATGGTTTAACGCCTTTTGCTATTGGTTTTTTATCCTACACACTGACTGAAGGAATTACTCCTGCCTTATTACTACTCTATGTCTTCTTACTGTTTAAAGCCAATAACAAAACCAACCCTAATCAAAAAAACGTTTTTTACTTATTAGCAGCTTTAATTTTCGCTTACCTGCTAATTCTTCGTCCTCCTTTAGGGTTTATGGGAATATTGCTGCCAATTTTCATTATTAAGGATTATTGGAAAGAACACTTTACTAAAGTCTTAATTAAGTTAGTATTATTCGGAAGTATTGCCTTTAGTTTTATGGCTATTTGGCAATACAGAAATTATAAGATAACCAATGAGTTTGTTGGGTTACACGCTATTTATTATGCTGATAATAATTCTATTTATCGCCCTACTTTTAAAGAATACTGGAATTTTGTTGGAGGCTGGGCTCAAGAAGGACATGAATCTCATTCTTATATGGTTCCGATGTGGCAAGCAGCTATAAAAGGAGATACTTCTGATATTTACATTAAAAATGCTTTAGCAACATTTCCTAAAAAAGTAATTGACCACTTTGGAGCAAAACGATTAACTACTATTTTTAAAAAATACCAAGAAGCAACACTTTTTCAAAAAACCTATTACGACCAACAATTACCCATGCCACTAGAGACACCTCAAATTGAATTGGAAGTAATTAATGAATTTAAACAATTAACTCAAGAATATAAAAGTAAGTTTTGGTTACAATACCATATTATTTCACCGTTAAAAGTCTTTAGAACAATGGCTTTCCACTCTAACTTATCAATGTATATGTTTCAACATACTTACAGAGGGAGTTGGTTAATGGAAGCTACTCGAATTGTTTTTTACGGATTACACGTATTGTGTTTTTTAGCATTAATTATTGGACTCTTTTTATATAAAGGTAATTGGCAACAACACATTATTACGCTTACTGTTTTTGCTTATGTGTTTTATTTGTGTTATTTCCAAAGAGGAATTGAAGAGCGTTACACTTTGCCTATTTTACCTTTATTACTAATTGGACTGGCAAGTTTATCACACCGATTCTTACCCTTCGAGGCTTTTGCTCTCTCAAAACGTGCTCAGGCTGACACAAAATCAGGGAGATAACCTTGATTGTTTCCAATCGTTTCCATTTTTTGTGTAAACAATTCTATCGTGTAATCTATTTGGACGACCTTGCCAAAACTCAATTTTTGTTGGGTTAACAATGTATCCACCCCACTGTTCTGGTCTTGGAATATCAATACCCTTAAATTTATCTGTAAAATGAATTACCTTTTCTTCTAATTCACTTCTATTACTTAACTCCTCACTTTGAGATGATGCCCAAGCTCTAATCTGACTTTCTCTTGGGCGTTGAGCAAAATAAGTGTCAGAATCTTCATCGCTCACTTTTACTACTTCTCCTTCTACTCTGATTTGTCGTTCTAATTCTCCCCAAAAAAAGTTAAGTGCCACCTTTTTATTTTGTTCTAAATCTTTTCCTTTCCCACTATTGAAATTGGTGTAAAAAATAAAACCTTCATCTTTAATCCCTCTCATGTAAACTATTCTAGTTGATGGTTGTCCACTACTATTAACTGTAGTAATCGACATTGCATAAGGATCAAGCAACTGTGCATTAACAGCTTCTTCAAACCATAAAGTATATTGCTCCATTGGATTTTTGTTTACAGAATCCTCATTTAAAGGTTTCCCTGCAAAATCTCTCCTAATTTCATTTAGATAATTTACTATGTCTTCATTCATTATTTCAACCCAAGTTTATCAAGCACAAAGCTACTGATTTAGTAGATTTTTATTAACAATAATCAAATTTACCTATTTATTCATTAAAATTATTGGTAGATTTATTGTTAAGTTATGAATAACCCATTAGATTATACCATTACAGAGCTTAATAAGCTAAAACCCAAAAAGGGCAGGCTATTGATTGCTGAACCTTTTATGGAAGACCCTTATTTTAAGCGATCTGTTGTTTTATTAACTGAATATAATACAGATGGTGCTTTTGGTTTTATGCTAAATAAACCATTAGAAATGAGAATTAACGATATCATGAAGGACTTCCCTCCATTTGATGCTCCTGTTTTTATGGGTGGACCTGTTCAACCTGATAGTTTATTTTACGTGCACACTCAAGGAAAATTTATTGAAGGAAGTATGAAGATTAATGACAGTCTTTATTGGTCTGGAAATTTTGATCAGTTGAAGCAACTCATCAAAGACCAACAAATATTCCCTAACGAGATAAAGTTTTTTATTGGATACTCTGGTTGGGATTACGAACAATTATCAGAAGAAATTAAAGATGAATCTTGGATCATATCTGACATCAACTCAAATAATATAGAGGAACTAAATGATGAAGATTTATGGCAGAGTACACTACAAAGAATGGGTGCTGAATTTTCTTTATTATCTAATTTTCCAGAAGACCCAAGTCTTAACTAAGAGTTAATGAAACGTACACTACTTCTTTTCCTTTTTGCTTCTATTACTTTTTCAGCTCTATATGCTCAAGATGTTGATTATGTGATTAGTGATCCCAAGAAAGAAAGAAAAGAGTTTAAAAAACCAACTGTTTCTGATAGCACCTTAATTCCAAACCCTGATTATACCTCATATTTTCTTAATGCTACAGCTTACACATTAAAAAAGAAAAACATTAGGTTATCTGGTACTGACATTATCTTCATTAAAGGGAGTTACGGATTAACTGACAATACAATGGTTTCTGTTAATCTTTCTATATTCGGAACAGCGACAGCATCTATAAAACAACAAATAAATTTAAGCAAGTCTGTTAAAGTTGGAATATCAGGTACAGGAGGTCTAATTCTTTTTTTACCAGGCGATTCACTTACTCAAAGCAATGATACAACTATGTATATGGGCGGAGGTCAAGCAATGGTTACTCTTGGTGACAAACAAGATAATATAACTGCAGGAACAGGGGTCTATTATATACATAGTGATTATGATTTGTTTGGTAATGGAAAGAAAAGTTTTATCATCAACACTATATATATTGGGTTCCAAAAACAATTGAGCAAAAAACTATATGTAATGGCAGAAGGAATGTATTTTATCAACTACCAAATATTTACTGGTGCAATTGGAATTAAGCTAGTTATGGGAGATCGTATAACCTTAAATTTTGGATTAATGCCTTTTGGGTGGAATACTCCTGGAACAAATCGAACAGAGGTTCTACCTATAGCAATACCTCTAATCTCCTTTAGAATGCTTTTAGGTAAGAAATGATTTATTTAAATGTGACAATACTTCCTTTGTCGCTTTATTAAAATATCTTTTTTGACGGTAAGAAACCACCCACTGAATACCACTAATTGCATTCGTTAAAAACATTTCATCTGCTTGCAGTAACATACTTCCATTAACCATACCTTCAAACACATTAATATTCATTTCTTTAGCAATTAACAATACTTGCTTTCTCATAACACCATCCATACATCCTTCATCTAATGAAGGCGTATACAAGTTATTGTTTTTATATAGAAATATATTCGAACTAAGTGCCTCTACTATTCTAGCTTGATCATTTAAAACAATACAATCGTCTAAATCATTTTCTTTTTTATAAATACCTGTTAACACATGTGGTATGTTGTTCGTGGTTTTAATTTGAGACAATATATTTCTAGTTCTTCTTAAGTCATTAAAAACATCTATACTTAGTCCATTTTCATTTAAAACATAAATATTGTCTTTTAAAGGAGAAGCTTCAATCACGTATGATTTCCCTTCATTTTCTGGAGTATATAAACCATCACCCGAACGAAAAACTGTTAACCTAACTCTCCCCCCTTTTTTGATGTGATTTTTTTCTATCAGCTTGACAACCTGTTCTTTTAAATCATTAAAAGAAATATTAGCAGAATGCATTTTTAAAACTGCCATACCTTTTTTTAATCGAATAAAATGATCTTCTAAATAACGAGGTTGTCCGTCAATTACACGTATAGTCTCAAATAAGGCATCTCCATACCTAAAGGCTCTATTCTTTACAGTAAAGACTTTTTCATCTTCCATATACAAGAAGCCATTAAAGTTTATGTAAAGCGGAGTGTTCAATTTATTTGATTAATATAGTTTTTTAATGAATCATTTATTTTAATCTGAATCCCTGTTACACCAGCTTTTTCTGCAGCGAGAACATCTCTTCTACTATCACCTATAAAATAAGAGCTTGCTTTATCAACATTATATCTTGCTATTGCTTTCTCTAACATTAAAGAATCTGGTTTTCTACAAATACATTTTTCATTTACTGCGTGGTGTGGACAATAATAAACATCTAATAAATCTATCCCTGACTGCTTAAAACACTCTTGCATGTATAAATGTACGGATTTCACATCACTATGCTTATAAATCTGTTTGGATATACCTCCTTGATTGGTTATCACAATAAACTGATAACCTTTATCTTGAAGTAATTGTAATGATTCAAAAAGACCATCAATGATATTAAATTTATCAACTTCAAAAGTATAATCTCCTGGTTCAAAGTTGATTACACCATCCCTATCTAAGAAAACCACCTTATTCATATCCCTTAAATTTTGGTTAAAGATATAAAAAGAGAAGCTTATAGCAAAAACTTAACTTTTAGTTAAATAACAGAAAGGATTTCTGAGATGAAATTCATAAAAGCATCTGGGACAAAAATTAAGGTAAAAAGAAAACCAAAAAGTGCTCCCCAAATATGAGCATCATGAGCGATATTTGTACCGCCTTTTTTTTGCATGTATTTTTCGTAAAGGAGGTATAACACTCCAAACACTAATGGTGGTATACTAATAGGAATAAACATAATTCCTATCCCACCACTAAAAGGAGCAAAAGCTATCATTGAAAAAAGCACTGCAGAAACGGCTCCAGAAGCTCCAACAGAATTGTAATGATAATTATTTTTATGTTTAAATAATGATGGGATTGTTGCTACTGCCATTCCCACAATATAAATTAGCAGATAATAGATAATTCCTAATACACCTAAATGGTTAATCAATATTCTTTCAACAGCATTGCCAAATGAATACAATACATACATATTAAATCCTAAGTGAAAAATATTGTTGTTATCGTGTATTAATCCATGAGTAAATATTCGATACCATTCTTTTCGATGAAAAACCTGATAAGGATTAAATATTAGTTTAGCGTATAGATCTGGTTTACTGTTAGCCATTAAAGAAATAGCCACTGTAATTATTATGATTATTAATGTAATTGATAAATCCATTAGAATAAACTCATTTGATCATCCGCATCTTCATCTTTCTCTTCATCTTTAATTGGTGATTCTTTCTTTTTCTCTTCTTTTACTTCTTCGG
>JAESUI010000052.1 GCA_016763135.1 Flavobacteriales bacterium | reverse complement strand
TAGGGATTTTATCATCATTTAAAATAATCAGTGGTGTTTCTCCAGCTTTTTCAGAATCGCTAAAGTGCTTCTTTAAAGCGTGCAAATCAATAGTTTTCTGAATAATTGTGTTGATATCTCTTGAAGTTTGCGCAGCAAGAATTGTTGGATAATTACGGCTAATAAAAGGATTATTTTTTTCATAACTAAAAGTTTAAGGTACCAGTCCAAATATACGTAAAAAATCATGTTTTGTTACATATGAACCAGTATAAAAGGAAATAAATTAGACCAGTATTAATTTTTGGCAGATGTTTTGATATATTTTATTGATTAACAGAATTTTGGTAATTTTATAACTTAAAACTTTTTAACCATGAAAAACAATACACTAATAACCATAGTTACACTATTTGTATTTTTAACAATATATAGCTGTAAAAAAGAGGAAACAACTATAATAGATAACTCTACCATTTCTTCTAAAGATAATGGTGCTGCCGAAAATTTATTTGCTGACATTAAAAAAGTAGTTGAAGAAGCCGCTGATGATGAAGGTCAATCTGGAAGAACTGCTAGTGAGTCAGCGTACTCATTTGGTTCATGTGCTACTGTTAGTATAACTCCAGCATGGGGAGATACAACATGGCCAAAAGTAATGGAAATTGATTTTGGACCTACAAATTGTGCTGGTGTTTATGGTATAAACAGAAGAGGGAAATTAATTGTAACGCTTACTGATAGGTATAGGAATGTAGGGAGTGTTTTAACAGTTCAAACGCAAAACTATTTTATAAATGATGTGAAAGTTGAAGGAACAAAAACATTAACAAACAATGGTTATAATTTAAATAATCATTTAGAATATATAGTAAATGTTTCCAATGCAGTAATTACTTACACGGATAATACCACAATAACATGGAATTCAACTAGAACCAATGAGTGGATTGAGGGAGATTCAACAACTTGGTTTACGAATGGTATCGCTGGTATTTGTGATGATGTTTATTTAATAACAGGTTCTGCTAATGGAGTTAATAGAAATGGATTAGCCTATACTGTAGGTATAACTTCTCCTTTAAGAAAAAGTGTTTGTTGTAGATGGGTTGAGAGTGGAACATTAGAACTTGTTCCTCAGGGTTTTGCAACAAGAACGGTAGATTTTGGAGTAGCTGGTAATTGTGATAACCAAGCAACAGTTACAATTAATGGTAATGTATATAATATTTCTATGTGGTAGAAATATTATATTAAGATTAAAAAAGGGAACTAATTTTTAGTTCCCTTTTTTAATTTCACTAGTGACAAAACTCTTCAATTCAGGGAAAAATTGATTAAAATCATTATCTAAACTAAGCTCTTCTTCTTTTAAAATAATATGTGCTTGTGCCATATTATTTTCATAATTAGTTCTTTTTGATAAACCCGTTAATGCTTTGTTAATTCCTTCAATCTTCCGATAATTATAAAGCCAATTACTCTTAGCCATAAAAGATAAACGAACTTGACTTTTGAGCGGGAGGTGTTTTAAGTTCTTAAATAATGTTTTATAGATATAAACCGTAAAATCTTTGAGCTTATCCTCTGAATAGGTTTCCCAGTTTTTTGCTAAAAAGTAATCGTAAAAAACATCCATTACAACAGGAGTGTACTTTTTTTGATGATGACGAATTAAATTTTTACTGTTTAGAACAGTATCATGATTGTCGGTAAAATGATCAATTTTTCGATGAAGTAATATTCCTTTTTGAACTTCTAAAGGGTAGTCTAAATATGCCTTTCCTTTTACATCATCTGCAATATAATTACCTATAATTAGGTTTTCATTGTAATCAGATAAATAAAAATGAGCTAAATAGTTCATAAAAAAACCTTTAATGGATTAAATATACCACTGATGTAAAAAAGACACAAAGATAACTCAAACATAGATACATTTGTGTAGATATAAAAAAGAAAGAGATGAGAAATACATTATGCGGATTATTAATACTTGCAGGATTAACTGGGTATAGTCAAAATGACAAGTACCAGTTTTACTTAGATTTAAATAAAATAAGTAGCGATTTAATTGAGGTTACGTTAACTGTCCCAGAAATAAAAGAAGATAAAATCATATATAATATACCTAAGATAGTTCCAGGCACTTATCATATTTATGATTTTGGACAATACTTGATGGAGTTTGAAGCGTTTGATAAAGATGGGAGAAGTTTAAGTGGAAATCAATTAGATAAAAATAGATGGGAAATTGATAATGCAAAAACACTAGCTAAAATTAGTTATTGGGTTGAAGATACTTGGGACGCAGATGTTGATGACCTAGTATTTGAACCAGGAGGAACCAATATAGAACAAGGGGAGAATATTGTTTTAAATAATCACGGGTTTTTTGGATATTTTGATGGAATGAAACATTTAACGTATGAAGTTAATGTTACTCGTCCAGATGATTTTTATGGAACAACGGGATTGACTACAATTAAAACTATAGGAAACATTGATCAGTTTACTACAGCAAATTACATGGATTTGGTTGATGCTCCAATTATGTACAATGTGCCAGACACCTTAACATTTGATGTTGGCGGAGCAGAGATATTAATTTCTGTTTATTCTAAAAATAAGATAGCATCTGCAGAAGAACTAAGTAAAGACATTAAGGAGATTTTAGAATTACAAAAAGATTATTTAGGTGGAACATTGCCGGTAGAAAAATATGCGTTTATTATTTATTTATATGCGGGGCAAAGTGGTTCTGGAGGAAGTGGAGCATTAGAGCACTCTTACTCTTCATTTTATTATTTGCCAGAAATGCCAGCTGAACAATTATCTGGTTTTATTGTAAGGGTTGCAGCCCATGAATTTTTTCACATTGTAACACCATTAAATATTCACTCAAAAGAAATTGGCGATTTTGATTTTATTAATCCAAAAATGTCTAAGCATTTATGGATGTATGAAGGGGTGACAGAATATTTTGCTGGACATGTTCAAGTATATGGTGGAATGCAAACGCCTAAAGAATATTTAGGAGTTATAGAAGAAAAGCTGGCTGGAGCAAATCGTTTTAAAGATGATTTACCTTTTACAGAAATGAGTTTAGGTTGTTTAGATGAGCATGAAAATCAATATGGAAATGTTTATCAAAAGGGAGCTTTAATAGGGTTGTGTTTGGACATTTTATTGAGAGATCAATCTAACGGGAAGGTTGGAATTAAAGATATGATGGCTATGCTCTCTAAAGAATATGGTAAAGATATTTCTTTCGATGATGAAAAGCTTTTTGATAAGATAGCTGAATTATCTTCTCCTGAAATTAGATCGTTTTTCACTAAATATGTTGAAGGTGAAAATGAGTTGCCATTAGAAGATTTATTAAGTAGAGTTGGAGTTACTTATAAGAAAGATGTTACCCTTAAAGAAATAAGCTTAGGAGGAGTTCTGTTAAGTTTTAACCCTGAAACCCAACGATTATTTATTGCTGATATGGGTAATATTAATGAGTTTGGTAAATCTTTGGGTTATAAAACAAATGATGAACTTATTTCTGTTAATGGTGTAGAAATAAATATAGATAAAGTACAGGAACAAATGGATGATTATAAAAAAAATACCAAGCAAGGAGATAAGGTTGAGGTTGTTGTAGCAAGAAAAGTAAAAGGGAAAATGAAGACTAAAAAATTAAAGGCAAAAGCGATTTTAGTAGAAAAAACTAAAAAGTATTTGATTGAATTTAATGATGATGCAACTCAAGAACAGTTACAATTGAGAGATGCATGGTTAGGTCAAAAACAATAACTTGGTTACTTTAGTTTCTTAATTAATCTACATTAAGTTAATGTTAAACAAGAAAAGGCTTTACTGGTTATCCCAAATAATAGGCTGGCTATTGTATGCCGTTGTTGTTGGTATATTTAATATTTTAACTGATAAGCCTCTTAGTGCAGAGTTGATTTTCAGTTTACTGTCAATTTTCTTAATAGGACTTTCTGTTGCTCATGCATTTCGATTATTAATTATAAAATTAAATTGGATGAGGTTTAATATACCTCGGTTAATTCCCAGAATTTTATTAGGAACGCTCATCTCAGGAATAATAGTCTATTTTCTTAAGTCTATTATCATTGAACGATTAATCGTACAAAATGATTATGAGTTCAATTTAACTGAGGCCTTTCCTTCTATTATTAGTTGGACACTTTTATATTTAATTTGGTCGTTACTTTATTTTTTATTTCATTTTGTAACTAATTATAAAAAAGAAGAAATTAAAAATCTACAATGGCAGGCAGCCAAAAATGAAATAGAATTGAATAAACTGAAATCTCAACTAAACCCCCATTTCATATTTAATTCAATGAATAGTATTCGTGCATTAATTAGTGAAGACCCAGCCTTAGCAAAAGAGGCTATTACTCAATTGTCAAATGTGCTTAGAAACTCGTTGCTAATGGGAAGACAAAAACTAATTTCTTTAGGTGATGAAATGAAATTGGTTAATGATTATTTAGGGTTAGAAAAAACAAGGTTTGAAGAACGGTTAACAATTAAAAGAAATATAGGAGACAATACAAAAAAGTTTTTATTACCACCATTAATGCTTCAGACTTTAGTAGAAAATGGTATTAAACATGGTACTTCTAAATTGCCAGAAGGAGGAACAATCGAAATTAATACATCAATAGAAAACGAAAAGCTTAAAATTGTTATATATAACAGTGGTTTTTATGATAAGAGTATTAAGCCTGATACTGGTTTTGGGTTGGTAAATACTATTCAAAGATTACAGCTGTTGTTTGGAGAAGATGCAAGTTTTGAGATAACGAATGAAAACAATAGGGTTAAAACAGAGCTTTTAATCCCTAAAGAAACGATACTTTAACAGTTAGATTATGAAGGCAATAATTGTAGATGATGAAAGGTTGGCAAGAAATGAACTAAAAAGTTTATTAAGTGAATTTCCTAATGTAGAAATAATTGAAGAATGTGATAGCGCTGAAGCCGCAATTACTGCAGTTGATAAATTAAAGCCAGATGTGGTTTTTTTAGACATCCATATGCCAGGGAAAGATGGGTTTGGAGTGTTGGAAGAACTAGACTATATGCCTCACGTCATTTTTATTACAGCCTATGATGAATATGCTATAAAAGCGTTTGATGTTAATGCATTGGATTATTTGTTAAAACCGATTCAAACAGAAAGATTAAAAGAAGCAATAGAGAAAGTTGAAAAAGAAGTAATTGAGCCAGTTTCTAAAACTGATAAATTAGGGTTGAATCATCAGGTCTTTGTGAAAGATGGAGATAAGTGTTGGTTTGTAAATCTGTCTGATGTTCCGATGTTTGAATCTGAAGGGAATTATGTTCGGGTATATTTTGACAACAACAAGCCGTTGATACTAAAGTCGTTAAATAATTTAGCAAACAAGTTAGATGAGAATGTTTTTTTTAGAGCTAACCGTAAATTCATTATTAATTTAAATTGGATTGATAAAATTGAAAGTTGGTTTAATGGTGGTTTAATGGTAAAACTTAAAAATGGAGAGCAGGTAGAAATATCAAGGAGACAGGCTAGTAAACTAAAAGAAATGAAGAGTTTATAAGGAGAAAGGTTGTTTATCTAACTTTAATGGTATTTTATCTTGGAATTAAGCCAATACGTATAATAATTGCCCATTGTATTGAATTTATTCGGATATTGAATATTCAATTAACAATACAATGGAAATAATTAGAATAGAATCAACAGATGTGTCACCAGAAGTTATCTTTGATATTGAGAAAAATAATTTCTCAATTAGAGGGAAATCTGTTGTAACAGAGGTAGATAGTTTCTATTCTCCATTAATAGAGTGGTTAGAAAATGCTCAACATAAAATAGATAATAGAATTGATTTTGTCTTCGATTTAGAGTATTTCAATATTTTTTCTTCAAAGAGAATCTTATTTATTCTTTACAAATTAAGTGATTTGAAAGAAAGTGGTGCTGATATTAATGTTATTTGGCATTTTTCTATGGAAGATGATGACATGAAAGAAGTTGGAGAAGATTTTGCCTGCATGGTAAACCTACCATTCGAATTCATTAGCAACACCATGGAGCCTGAATTGATTTAATTCCTATTTTTTTAAACCCTACTTTAATTATATTGCTCATTTTTGCAGCATCAAACTGTAAAGGGAATTATTATATAAACTTTTAAACAATGAAAAATATATCTATAGGATTAAATGCTGTATTAATAGTTGCTGTAGCTATTTTGTATTACATGCAGTTTTCAGATAATACACCTGTTGAAGATGAAATAATTGATGAAGTAGAAACGATTGAAGTTGAAGAGTCTGTTGAAGTAGAAAAAATATCATCTAATATAGGATATATTGATGTAGACTCTCTTCAAGAAAACTACAAGCTATATGATGAATTATCAAAAAAGATGCAAGCAAGAGAGAGGAAGTATGAAAAAGAGCTTAATTCGAAATTTAAGGTGTTAGAGAAAAAATTTATTGAATTCCAGCAAAAAGCTCCAACCATGACTCAGTTTGAAGGGCAACTGAAACAAAAAGAGTTAGCGGAAGAAGAGCAACGTTTATATAAATTGAGAGATGATTTTGCTAATAAATTTCAAAATGAGCAGATTAAATTAAATGAAGAGCTTCAAACAAAAATTAAAGGTTACATCAGTGAGTATAATTCAGATAAAAAATATAAGATCATTATTGGAGCAACAAGAATGGGGAACATGGTGCTCTATTTTGATGAGGGGATAGATATATCTTATGATATTACTAAAGGATTGAACGAGGAATACGATATAAGTAAAGCTAAGAAAAAAGAAAAGTAATGCTAATTGCTCAAGAAAAAAAGAAGACAAATATTGCCGAGTATATTCTATATATGTGGCAAATAGAAGATATTATTCGATCTCATCATTTTGATTTAACTCAAATAAATGAAACGGTTATTAGCAAATTTAATGCTCCTACCGAGACTCAGTATGATATGAAGTTATGGTATCAAAATTTAATTGAGCAAATGATGAAAGAGGATATTTCTGATAAAGGACACCTTCGTGCCACAATGAAGTATTTAGATGAGTTAAATAACCTTCACAACTCATTGTTAACCACGATTCAAGATCTTAACTATCAAGAGGCATACATAGCAGCAAAAGATAACATCAGTAATTTTATGATTAAATCTGGAGGTGAATCTCACAATGAAATTCATGCATGTTTAAATGGCCTTTACGGGTTTTTATTGTTGAAGCTGAAAAGAACTGAAATAAGTTCTGCAACTAAGGAGGCAATGGCCTCATTTAGTAAGTTATTAGCTATTCTAGTAGATCGATACAATAAGCTCCAAAAAGGGGAGCTAAAGTTTCCAAAAGAAAAAAGCAACTAATTACAACATTTTTAAGTCTTATACGTAGTATATTTGCTACTAAAGACTGGTTTTGAAAAAGTTAGGATTAATCATATTATTACTTATTGGATTTGCAAAGGTCCATGCAGGTTGTGCAACAGGAATAGTTCCTGTTCCTGTTGTAGATAGCATTACTGTTGATATAGCAGGAAATGTTACTATTTGCTGGCAGCCTATAGCTGATCCAGATTTAGAATTTTACACTATTTTTATGGTAAACCTAGGGACTGGTGCTAATGATAGTATAGATTCTGTTGCTATTGGTGTTAATTGTTATACCATTCCTTTCGGAAGCAACAACTCTGATAATGAATCAATACAATTAGGGGTTGTGGGAGTTGATATATGTAACAATAATAGTGCTGTAGGTGCTAATTATCATAATACGATGTGGCTTAATTCTACTTTTGATGTTTGTACAGCAAGTGCCTCTTTAGCGTGGAATGCTTATGATGATTTTACTTCTGGACCAAATGTTCTTTATAGTATTTATGTAAGTATTAATGCTGGGGCTTATAGTTTGGCAGGAACAACGCTCACAACCAATTATATCTATACAGGAATTACACAAGGGCCCACCTACGATTTTTATGTGATGGCTGTAGAAAATGTTGGAGCAGGACCATATAGTTCTTCTTCAAATGATGTGAGACCACCAACAGCTAATGCACTAAAAATACCAGCCTTCAATTATTTGTATTCTGCTACGGTGGTAGATTCTACAACAATTAACTTGCAATTTTATGTGGATACCTCAGCAGATGTAAATTCATATAGTATTAAAAGAGCCCTTAGTGCTTCTGGACCTTTTACCACTATTGGTTCAGTTGGCGCTTTTAATGGCATGAATCCTCTGGTTCAATTTACCGATGATACCGAACTAAATGCAAATAGTGATTTTTATTTTTACATGATAGAAACCATTAATACTTGTGGTGTTTCCGGTAACCCTTCTAACTTTGGGAGAACGATATGGCTTGATGTTATATCAAACGATTTAGAAGCAACAAACACGCTTATTATTACACCTTATGAAGGGTGGTTAGGTAATGTTCAAACATACGATGTTTATCGTTCTGTAGCAGGTATTTGGGAGTCATCACCAGTAATATCTCTATCTGCTTTTAGCGATACAATGGTTTATGTAGATGATATTACGGCTGTTTTTGAAGGTGACGGAGAATACTGTTATAAAATTATTGCTACAGAAAGTACTGTGGCTCATGTTGGTGGATTGCCTGAGGCTACCAGTATCTCTAATGAAGCTTGCACATTGCATGAACCTTTGTTGTATGTGCCAAATGCATTTGCACCAACAAGTCATTATAACTATGAGTTTAAGCCAGTATTAACTTTTTCGGATCCTAATTCTTATCTGTTTCAGATTTACAATAAGTGGGGGCAAAGAATTTTTGAAACTAGTGATGTAAATGAAGCTTGGAATGGAAGGATGCATAATTCTGGGAAACAGTGCCAAGTAGATTCTTATGTTTATGTAATTAAATTCCTTTCTGCAAAAGGAGAGGAATTCTCTAAAAGAGGTGTGGTAACACTTATAGACTAAATTAATCATTATTTTCTCCCTTTAGGTAGGGGAGATGCCTTTAAGCAGAGTGGTTAATTAATCTCTTAGGATGAGAATAGCATGTAGCTTTATTCTCTCTACAAAACCCTAATAATGTAATGCCAAGTTCTTTTGCAAAATCAACAGCTAAAGTAGAGGGAGCAGAAACAGCAGCTAATATGGGGATTTTGGCTGCAAATGCTTTCGAAACTATTTCATAAGAAATTCTTCCGCTCACAATTAAGCATTTTGCTTCGTTTAACTGCTGTTCATTAATTAAGTGACCAATTACTTTATCCACAGCATTATGCCTGCCTATATCTTCTCTAATAGACAGTAACTTAACATCATTTGAAAAAGCAGCAGCAGCATGAGATCCGCCAGATTGATGAAATGTTGGTTGACCATCATTCATTTCTTTAAACATGATAAAGAGATCTTTTATGTTTAGAATGATTCCGTTTTTTAATTTTTGGCTGCTATCTATATCTTCTAATTCTTTCTTGCCGCAAATTCCACAAGAGGAAACAGATAGCAAATTTCGACTGTTTGAATAACCTTCCCCTAAAAATTCTTTTTCAATAGAAACATTAGCTTTAGTTATTCCTTTTTCTTGATTTTCAGAGAAAGAGATATTTAATTTGTTTTCAGATTTATAAATATCTTCAGAATACAATAATCCTCTAACTAAATCTTCATCATCACCTGGTGTTCGCATGGTAATGGTAAAAGTTTCTTCATTGATAATAATTTGAAGGGCTTGTTCAACAGTTAAATTATCATCAACGTTAAAATGGTTGTCTCCACAAAACTTTTTTCCTTGATAATTGTCTATTGCCATTTTGAGTTAGAAATTCAAATAAAAATCTTGGGTTAAAGATATGTATTCTTTAGTGTATTGATGCCTTGTTTCAGTTTCAATTGTGAGTTCTTCTTTAATGAGATTATTTTTGATAAATGAAAATTCCATCAAAATCCTTTTAGCTTCTTTTGTTGGGTTTGGCTTAACAATACACTCTCTATTTAAAAACAAGTGCTGACTTATAGCTAATTTAATAAATTGTTTTGCTTCTGATTTTGGTAAAATCAGAGAGAAAATTCCTTTAGGTTTTAGCAGACGATATATAGCACCAATTAAATCTTTAAAAGACAAATCATCAGTATGCCTTGCAGTGTTTCTTTCAGTATTAGGAGCTTTAGTAGAATTAATAAAGAATGGAGGATTGCTTACAATTACATCATATTTCTTGTTTGGGGTATAATCTTGAATAGAACTATTAAACGCTGTAATTCTGTTTGTCCATTTACTGTTAGCGATATTCTCTAATATTTGAGAAAATGCTTCTTGTTCAATTTCTACCGCATCAATTAAAGCCGTTTTGCTTCGTTGTGCGAGCATTAATGCAATTAATCCTGTTCCAGTGCCAATATCTAAAATTGCACTTTCTGTAATGCTACACCAAGCTCCTAATAAAACACCATCAGTTCCTACTTTCATGGCGGTAGCATTTTGTTGTATACTAAATTGTTTGAATTGGAAAGACATAGCTATCTACTCCAAATATAAATCAATCAAACCATCAGGGGTAGTTACTTCGATGGTTTTATTTGTTCGGTCTACATTTACAATAATATCATCTGCGACTGGAATAAGAATTTCCTTGCCATCAGTATTTACTACTTCAAAAATAGCTTGTTTGGGGTGATTTAATATTTGGTAGAGCTGTCCAACTTCACCATGGTTGGTATCTATGATTTTAAAGTTGTTTACTTCGTGGTGGTAAAACTGATTTCCGCTTAAGGTAGGTAATGTGCTATTTGGAATGTAAATTCCTTTTCCTGAAAGCTTTTTTGCAGCAGCTATATCATCAATATCATCTAATTTAATACGTAATGTGCCGTTATTTTGAAATTGAGATTTGGTAATAAAAAAAGGAACCAGTGAACTATCCGTTTTATTCATTTGGATAAGCACTGATTCCAGTTTTTTGC
>JAESUI010000051.1 GCA_016763135.1 Flavobacteriales bacterium | reverse complement strand
TCTAAGGTTTTTTGATCGAAAGAACTATAACCAAAAGCAGCAACATTATCTAAAATTGCTGTAGCTACTCTTTGATTAAGATTTTTAGCTCCTTTAAGTTTTATGTGTTGTTCTGAATTTTTTAATTCTTCTGCAAAAAACATCATAAATTGAAAACAAAAATCACTATTTGCTTTTAATGCCCCTAAAAAAAGATCTACAGGTATATACACCAAATCACACTGAGTAAGAGTAGTAGCTGAGACAGGCAACTTAAAACCGCCTCCAAAAGCTCTATGTCCAAGTATTTGATCATCAGATACTAACCTTAATATTTGTTCTTTTTCTTTATCTACAAAAGAATACACTTTCACCTTTCCTTTCTTCAAGATTATTACATGCTCTGCCACTTCACCCTCCTTAAAAATAGTTACTCCACCCTGAAACGAAAAAGTTTTTTCACTTTCTTTCAAAATAGATTTCCATTCCTCTGTGCAATAAAGATCTATCAAAGTTCTAACACAATACTTTTGAGAATAATGTTTTTCCATATGTTAACTTTGATTAAGCATTTCACTCTCTCCTACTCGAAGATTCCATTTACAAATCTATATCACTTCTTAATTTTAATAAATGATTAAAATCATAATAAAAGATATGACTATCTTTTATTATAAATATGTACATTTGCTTAATAAATGGGATTTGCAGAAAAGGTAGAGAATAACACTCTACCAACAAAGCAGTTAAAATAAATTTAGACTTATTAATAATAACAAGAGTTAAAAATAAATAAAATGAAAAAAAGAACACTTTTTACAATCACGACATCAGTAATTTTATCAACTGTGATCATTTCATGCGGATCAGAATCAACAGGGACCGAAGAAAAAGCTAGTACTAATGAAACAACAACTGAGGAAGTTGTTGAGCAGACTACTGAAGAAGCAGGATCATCTATTTCTGGTGAAGAATTATTTGCTTCAAGTGGTTGTGTAGCTTGTCATCAACCTGAGATAAAAGGCGTAGGACCTTCAATTAAAGCAATTGGAGAAGCTTACAATGGAAATTCAGAGGGTTTGAATGCCTTCCTAAACGGAAAAGGTGAAGCAATTGTTGACCCAGCACAGAAAGCTGTGATGGCCCCACAAATTGAAACTACTAAAGCAATGAGTACTGAAGAAAGAAATGCAATTGCTGATTACTTCCTAAATAATTAAACTTAAAAAATAAAGGCTACTTTTGGTAGCCTTTATATTAGATGTTATCTAAATCTTGCATATACGCTTTACGTTCTATTGTTTTTTTAGCATACAACGCATCCTTTGATTCTAAAATCGGGATAAAAAAAATTGCTGAAGAATTAGATTTACCCACTCATTATACGGGGAAAATCCTTCAGCAATTAACAAAAAACAAAATTATCCAATCGGTTAAAGGTCCAAATGGCGGGTTTTATTTAAATGAAAAATCACAAGAAATTGAACTTATTGAAGTAATTGAAGTGATAGATGGGTTAGAGTTTTTTACAAATTGTGGATTAGGTTTAAAAGAATGTTCTGAAGAACATCCCTGCCCTCTTCATTACGATTTTAAAATTTACAGAGATGGTTTATGGAATTTATTCAGTTCTAAATCAATTTTAGACCTTGTTTCAAAAATTGAAGATGGAGATGCTTTTATAAAAAATTTCGAAAAAAAATGAATGTTAAAAATTAAAACATCATGTTTTGATTGTAATAATACAAGTTGTTTAATTAAAGCAAACTGCCCTCCCCACATCTTAGAAGAGGTTGATAAAAACAAAACCATTAACAGGATTCGAAAAAAGCAAATCATCTTTCAAGAAGGAGATGAGCCTTTTAATATTTATTTTATTTATTCTGGGATTGTAAAGGTATTCAAAAAAGGAGCTTTTAATAAAGATCAAATAGTACGATTTAGTTTTGAGGGGGATATATTAGGACATAGAGGCCTGAATTCTTCAAATAACTTTCCTGTTTCTGCACAAGCCATATCAGATACGGAGATCTGCTGTTTTTCTAAAGATTTTTTCTTAGACTTATTAAATAAAGTGCCACAACTGGCCATCAATTTAATGTTGTTTTTCTCAGATGAATTAAATCAAGAAGAAACTAAACTAAGAGATATGGCTATCTTTAATGTGAGAGAAAAAGTTGCCAAAACACTCCTTATATTCATAGATAAGTTTGGCATAAATCAGGAACAAGAGATATTTAACATTGAGATTCTTACTCGTCAAGATATAGCAGATTTTACGGGACTTACTTCTAACCAAGTCACCAAAGAACTAAGTGAATTAAAGCAAAACCAGTTCATAGACACCTATAATAAGAAAATTAAAATCTTATCAAAAGAAAAAATTGAAAGAATTGTCTCTTTCTTAACATGATTTATATCATATAATTTCCTCCCAAAAAACACTTTTAAAACTGATGAATGTCAACTTTCAACTATTCGCATTAATCTATTTTTACAAAATAAAGACATCTATGTCTTTTATTAATACTAACTAATAATTAAACTTAAAAATTATGTTATCAAAAAGTCAAGCAAAATTATTTTTCCTCGCAGGAACAATAATTTTTTCTGCTATGTTTTTAGCGCTGTCATACGACACAACAGTTAACAGAGTCGGAGAACAAACCCATGAGGAGAATATTAACGAAGCAGTAATTGCAGGGCGGCATATTTGGGATGAAAATAATTGCATGGGATGCCATACTCTACTAGGAGAAGGAGCATATTATGCACCGGAATTAACCAAAGTAATCGAACGTAGAGGTCCTGGATATGTAAAAGGTGTATTAATGTCTAAAACACCTTGGGGTGAACATACTAGTGGGAGAAAAATGGTTGCCTACGGTCTGACAGCAGAAGAAGCTGACGATATGGTAGAGTTCTTTACTTGGATTGGAGAAATGGATTTAAACGGCTTCCCAGCTAAGCCTAAATATAAAGTTGAAAAAATTAAAGACTAATAAAAAGAATTATAAACTATAAAAATTATAAATCATGAAATATAAAACACAAAAAGTAGCATACTGGTTTTTTGCATCGGCTTTATTGCTTTTCGCATTACAACTAGTATTTGGTTTTACCATGGGGTTTGCTCACATGGGATACGATGGGCTACATGAAATATCGCCATTCAATGCAATGAGAGCAACGCACACTAACCTTTTAGTAGTATGGCTAATTTTAGGGTTTATGGGTGCAGCACACTACATTATTCC
>JAESUI010000050.1 GCA_016763135.1 Flavobacteriales bacterium | reverse complement strand
GTTTTCTTCACTTTCTAAGCTTTTGGCAAATTTCATAGCATCTTCATAACTTACTTTAGATAGAGCAGCTAAAGACTTACCAATTACATAATAAGATTCTTCTGAAACACCATTTATTAAAACAGCTTTCACATCCTCATCATCTTTAAAATATTTAGCAAGCGCGGACATAGCATCTCCTCTAACTCTAGAATCACTGTCATTTTTGGCTAAATCTAATAGTTTTGCTTTTACTTCATCTGCATTGTTTTTAGCAGCTTTTTTAATTCCTCTAATTGCGGTTCTTCTTAAGAAAGGGTACTTATCGGCAAGTGCATGAGTCATTGTTTCTAGTGCAACAGCATCGCTAGATTTTGACACTTTTTTAATGGCTTCATATCGATCTAAATACCTTGGCGCATTATGATACATAAATGCCCATTCTTCAATTTCGTTATGGTTATCAACCTTTTCACAAAGCAACATTTTATCAGCATCAAAATTTATTAAGTCTGGTTTTGATGAAACTTCAAATGTAAAGGTGTTGGTTATTTTATCTATAACTACCTCTTTGGTTTCTACTTTTCCATCAACATAAATATCTATTTTTAATGGAATGTAATAAATTGGAGCAATGTCTAATTTTTGCATTTGCATAACAATTACCGTTTGTGTTTTTAAAGAATCATTATAGCTGTATTCGATGTCTAATTCTGGATGCCCTTTAGCATAAAACCATTGGTTAAAAAACCAGTTCAAATCTTTACCAGTTACTTTTTCACACGCTAAACGTAATTGATGCATTTCTACATCAGTGTATTTATTTGTTTCTAAATAAAGTTTAAGGGATGCAAAAAATGCATCATCACCAATATAGTTTCTAAGCATGTGCAAAATTCTTCCACCTTTTTGGTAGCTGTGCCCATCAAACATGTCTTCTCTTTTGTCATAATCAAAACGAATCATGTCTTGATAATTACCTCTTTTAACTTGACCTAAATAAGAGTTTAAATCGTTTTGTAATCCTTCAGCACCTTTGTCATCACCATATTTATGTTCTCTCCAAAGTACTTCGCCATAAGTTGCAAAAGATTCATTTAATGGAAGGTTAGACCATGATTCACAAGTTACTAAATCACCAAACCAGTGGTGAAAAAGCTCGTGAGAAATAACATCTTCTCCAGCACTCCCATCTATCATTTCTCTTTTTGTTTGGTGAGTAAACTCTCCAAAAATTACTGCTGATGTATTTTCCATTGCACCAGAAACATAATCACGAACAATTATTTGACTGTATTTCTGCCAAGGGTAATCAACTCCTAATTTATTAGAGAAAAACTCTAACATTTCTGGTGTTAGACCAAAAATATCTTTTGCATAAGGAGCATATTCTTTTTCTACATAATAATTAACTTCTATGTCTCTCCATGTGTCTTTAAAAACTTCAAACTCACCAATTGCCATCATAAACAGGTATGGAGCATGAAGCTTATCCATTTCCCAGAAATCCGTTCGGGTTCCATCTCCATTAATTTCAGAGTGAGACAATATTCCGTTAGAAAGTGTTTTGAATTTTTCTTCAACTGTAATGGCAATTTCTTCAGTCGATTTTTGATTAGGAGAATCTATTGTAGGGAACCATGCTGAATTAGATTCAGTTTCTCCTTGTGTCCAAATTTGCATTGGTTTGTCTTTGTCTTCACCTTTTTCATTTATAAAATAAAGTCCTTTATCAGAACTAATGGCAGAACTTCCTCCTTCTTTTAATTCGTTAGGTTTAGAAGTGTAATCTATAAATAGCCTTAGAGTATCGTTCTTGGTGTATTCCTTAGGTAAAGTTATTGTTATTAAGAGGCTATCATAATCATATTTTAAATCAGAGAATGTTGCTATGATATCATCTTCATATGACATTAATTGTACTTTGTTGATGTCCATTCCTCTGGCATTAAGTACTAATTCATTTTGAGAATAGAAGTGAGGTTTTAGTGCTAACTCAGCTTTTCCATACATATAAGCTTTATCCCAGTTAAAACTTACAGCTAATTTAGTATGAATTAGATCAAACTGTTTAGTGTTAGAAGCATTGTAAACGGGTCTTTCAGGAATTTTGTTTGGATCTTCAATTACAATTGTTTGTTCAGGAAGATTTATTGTTTCTATTGGTTTACAGCCAATAAAAGCAATAATTATAAATAATATAAGTGATAAATTTTTAAACATAGTAAGGACCTTAAATAAGTTAGCTAAGTAAAGGTGATAATAAAATGGCTGAAATTCAATGAGTAAAGGATAAACGGCAAATAAACTATTTTAAAGGAGCTTATTTTACTGGATAATTATTTACTCTCTTTGGAGGGGTTGGAGTTTCAGGAACATCAGTCTTTTCTTTTGTTGTAGCACTAGTACTATTTTTACTTGATGAACAACTTACTAATACAGTAATAATAAATATTGAGGCAACTATCTTTTTCATGTGTTTTTGTTTATTGAGGAAACAAATATAACTATAAATCAACAAAAAAAGCCGACAATTTCTTGCCGGCCTTAAGCTCTCAGTAATAAAATGTATTCAACTAACTAAACTATCTAAGAAACCTTTCCTTTATAATATTGTAATAGACTTGTATGTAAACGTTGTACTTGTAAATTCAATAAACTTAAATCGTGTATAACTACTCCTAGGGGGAAAACAGTATGTTCTTTATTTGGATAATGTTCTAGATTGTTATCGTTGATGGATATGTTTGCCTTAATACCAGTTGTGTTTTGGTAAATCGTTTCATACTCATTAATAAGCCTAACTAATTCTTCTAAGCCACCTTCATCTTTTCTAATAAAAGCTAAATCACCCAAGTCGTTTGAAATACTATAATAATCTAGCCTCATTGCTTTGTGCAGTTCTTCTTCTGGTATTTCTTGGTGAAGACTTTGCGCGATTAAAAATTCTAAATCTTCTGTAATTAGATTAATTTTTTCAGCTACTTCATTTGCTTTTTGGTATGATGATGTAGAATCATTTTGTATAGCCATTAATAGGCTGTTATTTGTTTTTAGTGTCGATTCAGTATCGTCATAAATGGTGTATTGAATGTTTAAAATTGCATTAGTAACATCACTACTGTTTCTTAATTTTACTAAGGAGAACATCAAGCTGAAACCTGCAACGGCAATTATAACGGGAACAATTGTGCTGGTTTTAAGTGTGTTAGTTTTAAATCCATTGTAAATATAAAGCGGTAAAAAGATTAGAATTAGCAAGGTGGCACCTGAGTTCATTAAGATGTTAGCCCACGGCCAGTGCATAACTTTAAATAAGATTCCTAAGCATAAGGCAATGGCACTTAGCATTCCTAGCACATTGGTTACTATATTCAATTTCCCTACCTTTTCTTTGATTCGAACGGTAAGAAATAAGGGCATAAATAGGAAGCACAACGATGTCGCCCCTAATACATACATAAGTCCAGCGCCTGGCCAATGTTGAATTTTAAAGATTGTTCCGAACAATAATAAAATTGCTGCTGTAATTCCTGTGATGTGCATTGTTTTTCTCATAGCTAATATATTTTTGGTTATTAAAAAAGTTGTTTCCTCCTGTATTTGGCGGATACCTTTTTTACCAAAGCTGCTCATCGATTCTTCTAATGCGCTGGCGTAGTTTTTTCCACTTTCCATTTTCTCTTCAATCATACAACAAATATGATCTACGAGATCGTAAGAAAGTTCTTTCATTTCTACTCCTCTAGCTTCAACTAGCACTGTAATTTCCCTGATGTTTTGTTCAGTTATATCGACCATGCTAATGTTTGAGGGGTGATGTTGATTATGGTTTTT
>JAESUI010000049.1 GCA_016763135.1 Flavobacteriales bacterium | reverse complement strand
TCACCATTTTTTCTACCCCATGTCATGTAAAAAACAGTTTCAGTACATGAATAATTATTTTTAATTAGGTTGTTTAGTGTTATGCTATGTGGAACGCTATAGTCACTCCCTGTAATTGATTGTGGGAGTGATGGTATTTGGCTTTGCTCTTGTAAAATAACAAAGTCCCATTGCTGCGATTGAATTAATGAAAGAGTTGTTGAATTGGTGGTGTGTAGGTTGTAGGTGTAACCTCCTGGAGTGTTTTGATTTGTATTAATGGTATCTCCAAAACTTAAAGCAACATTTTTTACCAATAGGGGAAGGTTATTGACATTGGTATAGCTATTCCCTAAAAATAATACATTGGTTATTTGACCGTTAAGAGTTCCAAAACTTAAAATAATACTTGTAATTACTAATACTTTTTTCATCATCTAAAATTTATAACTACAATACGATGAGGTTGCAAAAAGGAGGCTTCCTTCTTTGAATATAATTTATTGAATTATTGTAATCCTATTTTCTTTAATGAAACTTAACGGAACCTTGCGGAACTTTTAGTCCCTCCAAAAGGATTTGGATAAACATATCGTAAAGAAAGTTCAAAACCACCATTTTTGTTAGTAGCATTATTTAATGACGAAGTATTTATATCATAAGTAAAACCTAATGTATAGTTAGCATATTGAAAAACTAAAGATGGGATTATTGCATCATTCCATCTATAATAGATTCCTACACCCATAGCCATGCCTTTTTCTCCAGCATATTTATTCGCTTGTTTTAAACGGTATAATACATCAGATCCAAACATGATTTCGTTAATTGAACCTTGTTGTGAATAATACAGATAGGGTACTGCCGAAAATTTTTCATTTAAACCGATAATTCCGTTACCATGCCATATGTATCTATAATGAAGTTCGTCTAAACTTAACCCTTGTGTTTCAATGGATGGTTCGTTTAGATGATGAAAGGATAAACCACTACTTAAAAAAATATCTCTACCAGAAAAATATTTTTCAGAGTTTCTAAACGTCCATATTACTCCAACGGTATAATCTGTTGATCCAAAAGATATTCCATCAAATTCGGAGTTTTCACCAGTATTGAAGCTTTCGTTGTATTGGTAGCCATCAAACTGATTTCCCCATGTTAGTTTGTCAATATTTGCAGATCGTTGAAAATAGCCTCCTTGAATTCCTGCTCCAAAAGTATTTTTATCATTTATGTTTACATGATAGGCTAAGCTTAAATTTATCTGAGTTGTTTTCATTTCAGACGCTCCAGCTTTATCGTTATAAACAAAAAGGCCACCAGCAAAATACCCAAATTTATTTCCAGCTGAAGCCGGTGGTTTGAAATTCATATCGAAGGCTGCCATCATGGTTACAAAAGGTTCGCTAACACTTCCCCATTGAGTTCGATAATTTAATATTCCTCTCATAGTATATTCTGCACCAGCATTTGCTGGATTAACTAAAAGAGGGGTCATGTTTGCTTGTGCTAAATGAATATCTTGCGATAACACATTAGAAAACATGAATAATGGGAATATGTAAACAAGTAATTTTATTCTCATTCTAGGGTTATTTAAATAGTGTTACGTTGCCTTTTAATTCTATTTCTTCACTATTAATTAATGTTGCTTGAACCGTATAGGTATAAACTCCAGTATTCAAATCACTTCCATTATTTGTTCCATCCCAGCAGCCATCAATATTACTAGATTCATAAATTAGTTCTCCCCATCTTGAATAAACTCTAAAAAGTACAGTTGCTAAGCAATTACTGTAAACTTTTAAGCAATCATTTTCTCCGTCACTATTTGGAGAAAAAGCATTGGGAACAAATAAATCACCACAAATATTATCTACATAAACAATAATACAACTTGAGTTAGTACAATTGTTTTCTGTGCTTGATGCACAATAGGTGGTTGTTTCTTCTGGAGTTGCTGTTGGGTTAGTACAAACTGTACAGGATAATCCATCAGTCGGAGACCAAGTAAAAGGACCATTTCCTTGAGCAATTATATTTGCACTTTGACCTAAAATAATAGTTGTATCACTAAGTGCTAAAATACTTGGCAATGGGGTAACATCTACATTATAGCTAATGCTATCAATACACCCTCCAATATTTACAATTACAGTATAAGCTGTGGTGTCATTTGGCGTTACCGTAATAGAGGAAGATGTATCTAACGTATTCCAATTATAAGTGCCTCCTCCAGTAGCTATTAGTGTTGTCGATTCTCCAAAACATATTGTGTTTATACCCGATATATTAGCAATCGGTTGAGGTAAAACTGTTACAGTAATTTGAATAGAATCCGAACAGCCATTAGCACTTGTTCCAACAACACTATAATTTGTTGTAATGGTTGGATTTACATTTATGGACGAGGTGATATCAGCTGTATTCCAAAGGTAGGATGTCCCTCCAGAAGCAGTTAAAAGGGTAGAAGAACCACTACATATTGAGGTATTTCCAGTAATATTAATAACAGGTAAAGGATTAACTTGTATGTTAATATTTGCGGAATCGATACAAGAATTATTATCTGTAATAATAACAGTATAATTAGTACTCGAACTGGGAGAAACAATAATGGAATCTAAATTACCTCCTGTGTTCCAAGAATAAGACCCTCCTCCCGTTGCGTACAATGTGGTGCTTTCTCCATTACATATTACATTGTTTCCTGTAACATTTGCTACAGGCAATGGGTTTACTGTAATTGAGTAACTAGCTGTATCAGTGCAACCACCTATATCAACAGTTAAAAAGTAAGTTGTATCAGCAATAGGGCTCATATTAATGCTAGAGGACGTTGCTCCATTGTTCCATAAATAAGTTCCGCCTCCAGATGCAGTTAATAAAGTTGAAGTGCCCAAACAGATTGAATTATTTCCAGTAATAATTGCAATAGGGTTTGCTAACACTTGAACAAATATACTTGTAGTATCAGTACATCCATTACCATTTAATACTGTAACAGAATATGTACTGTCTGCAATTGGTGATACATTTATGGTAGGGGTGGTTGCTCCATTATTCCATAGATAGGATGTTCCGCCACTCGCTACTAATGTAGTAGAATTACCTTGACAGATTATAGTTGGGCCTAATATTAAGGCGACTGGCAAACTATTAACCTGTACATTCACATTTGTAGAATCTTTACAATTATTAGCACTAGTTACTACTACGTTGTAATTGGTATTTGTTGTAGGAGTAACAACTATTGAGTCTAAACTACTTCCTGTATTCCATGAATAGCTTCCTCCTCCAGTAGCAGTTAGTGTTGTTGTGTCACCATTACAAATGGTAAGATTTCCAGTAATATTTACTATTGGGATGGTGTTAACTGTTACAGATATTGAATCTCTAACTGAACAACCAATCGGATCAGAAACCTCATATATAAGGTTATAATTCCCCACAGTAGAAGATGAAAAAACAGGAGAAACTCCTGATGAAGTATTTAAAAAGGGTTGTCCTGTACCTGTCCATGAATGAGTGTATGGAGAAATTCCTCCTGCAGGGTTGCCATTTAAGTTAACTGTTTCGTTTTGGCAAACAATTGTATCTGATGCTGTAATGTTAGCTGTTGGAATTGGGTTTACAGTCATAAAGATGTTAGCTGTTGTTATACTTCCACATTGACCAGTAACATTAACTGTATATAATGTGTTTTGGGTTGGTGCTACAGGAAGAGAAACTGTATTTCCAGATGCTCCAGAAGGAGTAGAACTCCAACTATAAGTAAACGGTCCAGCGCCTATTGTTTGTGCAGAAACTGTAGCAGTATCTCCAAGGCAGATAGCAGGTTTTGTTGTGATAGCAGTAACAACTTGTACTCCACTAGTTGCAGAAATAGTATAAGAACAAACATCTCCAGCAAACCCATCAACCATTATGTAATAATCGTTTCCAGGAATCAATCCTGAGGCTGTAATTGATTGAGAAGTTGTGGTTTCTAAAAATGGAGATACAGCAATAAAATTAGTACAGTTTAAACCACTAAATATTTGCATTTGCATACCATTACCATTAGAACAGCTGTTTACTTGAATAAATAATGTTGCTGTTGTTGCACTTGCTGTAAATTTTAACCAACTATTATTGTCTATTTGTACTGGAGAAATTCCTATGTAACCTTGCCCGAAAGGAGCGGTAGGGTTAGAATTTGGAATGCCATTTTGACCAGTTCCTGTCATATTACTTGGAAAATCAATAGTATATGCGCTGCTTGTGATACCACCGTAACCATTTAAATCACATATTTGTTGAGCTGTTGCACAATCATCATTATCTGGTGTAGAAACACAAATTCCAAATTGACCATTAGCATCATTATTATATTCCCACATTCGGATGTACATAGTTGTTCCAGGTGTTAACCCTGTACTATAGATGTATGGCATTATGCCTACACCATCATCATCATCACATTCAACTAGTACTAGAGAAGAACATGATCCGGAATAAAGAGCCATTGCTCCATCAGCAAAATCTATAGATAAAGTATGAATATCTAATTCTCCACTTGGTGGAACAATAACAGAAAACCAGACATCTCCACCTAAATAACCACCTTGAAACGGAGATGATCCACCACAAGCAGAAGGTGTGCCAACTCCAGACCCTGCAGATCCTAGGTTTGTGTAGGTATCAAAATTGCAAGAGGGAGCAACAGTTGGTAAAGGAAATGCATTGCAAGGAGTATTGTTTGTTGGAGGTGCTAATCCAAAGACACAAATATTAAATGTGGATGATCCTGAACCAATTCCGTAATGAAAAACTCTAAAGAAATAGGTGTTTCCATTAATTAATCCAGTGTTTACTAAAACTTCATTTCCGTTCAACCCATTAACATCTTCACATTGTATAGAAGATAACAGTCCACAATTTCCGGAATATAATTCGATAACTGCATCATAACCTGTTGATGGATCAACAGTAATTGTTGTACTAGAACTATTTGCTACAAAAGAATACCAAACATCATCATCAGCATTTCCGCCAGCAGAACATGAAGGTAATGATTGAGTAGTGTTAGCAGATGTCCCCGCAATGTATGTGCAGTTAGTAAAAGTTGGAGTTATTATTATGGACCCAGAACAGTTGTCGTTTTGCGCAAAAACTAATGATGTGTAGGCTAAAAAAAAGAAAATTAAAAGAGTTCTCATTTTATTTCTTTTTTAGTGAATTTAACTAGTGCAACATTATTTTTAATCAAAATAGCTTTAATCTTTTCTAAAGATAAAACACCATGCGTTCCTCCTTCTTTTACAAGCACAACCATTTTATAATTTAGCCAATCTAGCTTACAAGAACTTACGTTTTTTATTGTTCCAGTTTGAGTGGTAACATTATCCACCTGTTCTTGGTGTTTTATTTTGTTAAGTGTAAAAGTGTATTCTGAGTTTCTTTCAGGAGAGATTTCTTGTGAAAAAGTGGTTTTACTGCATAAAAGAGCAGTAAAACATAGTATTGAAAATATTATTTTTCTAAGCATAAAAGTTGCATTTAATATGTTCTGTTAGAATTTACTTTAAGTAAAAAGTAAAAAGCCTGCAAATTTACTGATAAATAAAACGCAAGTCAAATATTTTTAATTCCTATCAAAAAGGGGTTTTATAATAATTATATTTGTTGGACAGATAAAATAAGATGAAAAACGAAAAGGACATGAAATTTGGAACCAAAGCTATACATGCTGGGTTAGAATATGATACTGCTACAGGAGCTATAATGACTCCTATTTATCAAACATCAACGTATGTTCAAACAAGTGTAGGTAATCATAAGGGATATGAATATTCAAGAACCTTAAATCCAACAAGACATGCACTAGAAAAAAATCTAGCAGCAATAGAAAATGGTAAATATGGGGCTTGTTTTGGTTCTGGATTAGCAGCTATGGATTGTTTAATTAAAACATTGAATCCTGGCGATGAGGTGATTTCTACTGATGATTTATATGGCGGTTCTTATCGGCTTTTCACCACTATTTTTGAGAAATATGGTATTAAATTCCATTTTGTATCTATGCATGATACTTCAGAAATTGAAGCTAAAATAAACGAGAATACAAAAATGATTTGGGTTGAAACACCAACTAACCCAATGATGAATATTATTGATATTGAAGCAGTAGGAAAAATTGCGAAAGCAAATAATTGCCTACTGGCAATTGACAATACTTTTGCTACACCTTATTTACAAAACCCATTAGATTTAGGTGCTGATGTAGTGATGCATTCGGCAACTAAATATTTGGGAGGTCATTCTGATGTGGTAATGGGTGCATTAATCTGTAATGATGATGCGTTGGCGGAAGAAATTTATAGAATACAAAATAGTAGTGGAGCAGTTTGTGGTCCTCAAGATTCTTTTTTAGTATTAAGAGGAATAAAAACATTGCATTTAAGAGTTCAGAGACACTGTGAAAATGGAAAATTAATTGCTAATTTTTTAAAGAATCATCTTAAAGTGGATGGAGTTTTTTGGCCAGGATTTGAAGATCACCCAAACCACGAAATTGCAAAAAGACAAATGCGAGATTTTGGTGGAATGGTTTCATTTAATTTAGTTGGAAACAATTTAGATGATGCTCTAGCTTTGGTTCGAAAAGTAGAAATTTTTGCTTTAGCAGAATCTTTAGGAGGGGTGGAGTCTTTAATTGGTCATCCAGCAACAATGACTCACGCTGCAATTCCAAAAGAAGAAAGAGAGAGGCTAGGGATTGTTGATACACTAATTCGATTAAGTGTTGGAGTTGAAGATGTGGAAGATTTAATCGCTGATTTAGAACAAGCACTAAGTTAAATATATTAATTAGGTATGAATTATTTTTTTATTACGGGATCGAGTAAAGGGTTAGGTAAATTTCTAACAGAATTGTTGTTAGAGGATGAAAACAATATTGTTTATGGTATTGCAAGAAGTAGTTCAATAGAACATGAGAGATACATTCATTCCAATATAGATCTAAGCAAACTAAATGATGTAACATTATACAAGTTCCCAATATTTGAAAATGCTGAGAAAATTGTTTTGGTGAATAATGCTGGAATGGTTGGGGATGTAAAGCATGTTGGTAATATTGATAATCAACAAATAATTGATTGCTACAATTTAAACCTTATCGCACCAGTAATTTTAACAAATAATTTTATCTCAAAATATGCTAATTTAAGCTGTAATAAGATGGTGTTAAACATTAGTTCTGGTGCTGGTAGAACTCCAATAGACGGTTGGAATGTTTACTGTTCGACAAAGGCAGGGTTGGATATGTTTAGTCAAGTGTTAAAAGAAGAGGTAGAAATTGATGACTCAAACATTAAAGTATTGAGTTTAGCTCCAGGAATAATTGATACCGATATGCAAGTTCAGATTAGAGCAGCTGAGGAATCAGCATTCTCAAATATTGAGAAGTTTATTGAGTACAAAAAAGATGGAGATTTAACTCCAGCAAACATTACTGCACAACAAGTTTTAAGATTTATTAAAGAAGAGGGGTTGTCAACAAATGTTATTTGTTCAGTTAGAGATTTAACAAAATAATTTTCGCCATGTCCACTTACCGACAAAATAAACCGCTAATCAAATAGATTGCCAGAAGGAATATAATTTTATTATATTTGGTCGGCATTAAAAATAGGTATTTTCATTTCGAATGATTCCTATTGCATTAACTAACTAAACTTAAGGCATGAAATCTAATAAACTAACTTTATTAATGTTTGTGGTTTTACTATTTTCAGTAAACATAAACGCCCAATCAAATAAAACAGGAAACTGGTGTGGTACTGATAAGTATATGGAACAAAAACACAATCAGAATCCAGCATTACTACTTCAACAAGAAATGATGGAGCAATACATTTTGGATAATAAAGAAACATTTAAATCGAATATCAATAATAAACAAGCGATAAACTTTGTTATTCCAGTTGTGTGGCATGTTGTTACTTATAACGGGCAAGGAAATGTTACTAAAGCTGATATTGATGACCAAATGCTTACGCTAAATGAAGATTTCCAACGACTAAATGCAGATGCTTCAAACACAAGAATACAATTTGCACCT
>JAESUI010000048.1 GCA_016763135.1 Flavobacteriales bacterium | reverse complement strand
CCTTGATAAAAAAATAATTTTTTAAGAGGCTTTAACAAATAATTAAAAGAGAATGCTACTTTTGCAGCGGGCAAGTCTTATACAACCAGCTCCTACCGAACTTCCCCAGGCTGGGAACAGAGCAAGGATACGTGGTTGAGCGGTGTGATATAAGTAGCTTGCCCACTTTTTTACCCTTTCGTTTTCTTTTGTTGTATATTTATAGAGTGAAACAGGTTTTACTAATTTATATTAGTTCAGTGAAAACTAAAATGATACACATCAGTTCGTCAATAACTTTGACTTTTTTTATGGTTTGATTTTTGTTAATTTAGTGGAATAAATTATTTCCTTATGAAAAATCTCATCATCATTCTTTTAGTATTTAGCAGCTCTTTTGCTTTTAGTCAATCTAAAAAAGAAATATTAACTCAAAAATGGAAACTTGACAAGGTTGAGGAATTTGGGCAACAATACTCACCTATGGACAATCAAAAAAACGATTGGTTAGAGTTTAATAGCAATGGGAAATTTAAAGGAATCATTGAAAGCAATCATGTTGAAGGAACATGGTCTGCTAACGGAAGTAAAGTTGTTGTTTCTGTCAATAAAAAACTCTCTAAAACCAAAATAAATTGGACCAAAGTTAAAGCAGTTGAAAAAGGGAAATTTGCACTTGAATACCAAAATGGAGACCTTATTACTGCTACTCTACTCTTTGTACCAGACAAATAATCAACGTTTTATCCACAATTCAACACTTTAAACCCCCTTTGTTTTAAACAAAACGACCGTTTATTAACAAATGGCAACCCTTTACGTTTTATTACGACTTCATAATATGTTATTTTTTTAACTAACTTTACTGTAATCTTTAAAAATTTAAAAAAATGAAGACCTTATCTACACTTATCGCCCTAATCCTTTGTGTTAATTTATCAGCACAAGAAGAAAATAACTCATTACAAGCATCTTTAAACAAAGCATTAAAAAAGGAGACAGTTAAAATAGAGACCTTTCAGGCAAACATAGATTTGTCTCAAAATGCAGTACAACTTAAGTGGGAAAACTCATTAGAAATTAGCACCAAAGAATTTATAATTGAAAAAAGTACTGATAAACTTACATGGACAACTGTAGCTACTGTCTTTGGATCTTCACATAAATCTCAATCAACTGAGTTTTTTCATGTAGATTATCAACCAACAGAAAACATATCTTACTACAGATTAAAATCAGTACTTAAAGATGGAAAAGAAAGCACTTCAAACATTGTTCCTGTTAATTATTTGAAAAAAGAAGGTGCATCTGCTGGAATGAATTTACATCCTGATTTTTCAGAAGATTATAAAATTGTCAATATTGCTTTTGAAGAAATTTTTGAAAAAGAAATTCTTGTTGTGGTAAGAGACAAAGATGGAAATGAATTCTACTCTAAAGTAATCATCAATATCGAAAATGACAGCTTAGTAGCAGTTCCGATAGAAAAAGAGATTCCTGAAGGGAACTATTTAATTACAGCAACTTCTGAAAACCAGCTATATAGCCAGAATATTATGATTAAGAAATCATAAATTCCCTTATCAACACCTGTTCACATCTTTATTTGGTTTCACCTCAACGAGTTTCTATTTTTGAGAACTAACTTAATCAGTTCTCAATGAAATTTTTTATAGATACAGCAAACTTAGAGCAAATTAAAGAAGCCCAGGATTTAGGGATTTTAGATGGTGTAACCACTAATCCTTCCTTAATGGCAAAAGAGGGAATTAGTGGAGATGAAAATGTATTTAATCATTACAAAGCAATTTGCGAAATTGTTGATGGTGATGTAAGTGCAGAAGTTATTGCTACTGATTTTGAAGGAATGGTAAAAGAAGGGGAACATTTAGCTTCTTTACATCCACAAATAGTAGTTAAAGTTCCAGCAATTAAAGATGGTATTAAAGCCATAAAATATTTTTCTAATAAAGGTATAAGAACTAATTGTACGTTAATCTTCTCTTCTGGTCAAGCATTATTAGCTGCTAAAGCTGGAGCAACTTATGTTTCTCCTTTTATTGGCCGTTTAGATGATACTTGTAGCGAAGGATTAAGGTTAATTGAAGACATTCGTTTGATCTATGACAACTACCTTTTCGAAACTCAAATTTTAGCTGCTTCGGTTCGTCATACAATGCACATTATACAATGTGCTGAAGTTGGGTCTGATGTAATGACTGGACCATTAAGTGCTATAGTTGGGTTACTTAAACACCCTTTAACTGATAACGGTTTGGCTCAATTTTTAGCCGACCATGCTAAAGTAAACTCTTAATCAATGCTACTTGTTATACATCCAGATAATCCTGACAAAAGGAAAATAGATCAAACTATTCAGGTACTTAAAAAAGGTGGGATCATTATTTATCCAACAGATACTGTTTATTCAATGGCTTGCGACTTAAACAATCGTAAAGCAGTTGAACGAATGGCTCAAATCAAAGGAATAAAATTAGATAAAGCTAATTTTTCACTTATCTGCTATGATTTAAGCCACATTTCTGACTATACTGTTCAGTTTGGAAACAACATCTATAAATTAATGAAAAGGGCATTACCAGGGCCTTATACATTTATCTTAAATGCTAACAATAGCGTTCCTAAATTGTTTAAGTCCAAGAAAAAAACGATTGGAATTCGTGTTCCTGATAATAATATTGCAAGAATCCTAGTTCAAGAATTAGGTAATCCATTAATCTCTACTTCAGTTCATGATGATGATGATGAAATATTAGAATATATCACAGACCCAGAGCTTATTCATGAAAAATATGAGAATATTCTTGATTTGGTAATTGATGGTGGTTACGGTAAAAACGAAGCTTCAACAATCATAGACTGTACAGGTAATGAACCAGAAATTATTCGTGAAGGAATTGGTGATATAGATATCATTTAAGTTTTTGTACATTTGATTTGTGAGTATTAAAACAAAAAAACAATTATCTCCTTGGCAAGTCAAATTACATGAAGTAATTTTTGAAGCCGATACTCGTGCTGGAAAATGGTTTGACATCTTATTGCTAGTAGCAATCCTTTTAAGTGTTGCTACTGTGATGCTAGAAAGTGTTAATAGTATTT
>JAESUI010000047.1 GCA_016763135.1 Flavobacteriales bacterium | reverse complement strand
TTTTAAAAAGAGAAGTGATAGAATTAGAAGTGATATCTACTTCAGGATTAGTAAACCCTAGAATAAGCATAACAATAGATATCCCTAATATAACTTTAATTAATTTCATAGAACAAACTTATTGGAATAGTTGGAAAGGTGCTTCAAAAAACTAGAAAAGGATCTAAAATGTCTTTTTCACTACGTTTAAATTTTTTAAAATAATTTCAAAAAATCTAAATCGTTTAAATGTTGATTTATTCAATAATAGATGAAAAATATAACAGATTAATGTGTTTTTGTTTATTTTAAATGACATTTATATTTATATTTGTAACAAGAAAAATGGTTATAGAGTGCTGATAATTAACTAAATATATTTTTTAATATTAATCTAAATCGATTTAGATGAAATATTGAGAAATAATCGAGAAACCGATTTAAAACAATTTGATGATGAAAAATATTTATAAAACATTAATTGTCCTGATATTTCTGGGATTCACACAAACTTCTTTTTCGCAATGTAATCATACGGTAAGATTAACTGATACATATGGTGATGGATGGAATGGAGGGTCAGTTACTGTAAGTATTAATGGAGTTCCTGTTCCTGCATTAACTAATTTAACGATGGCGACAGCTACAGCTGGGCCAGAAAATTTTACATTTTCAGCTTCTTCAGGAGATGTAATTAATATAACAGAAACTAATGCAGGTGGTTGGCCTACAGAGATGAGAGTGGAGGTTTTTGATGGTTCACCCAATACAATAATAACAATGCATGATCCTGTAGTGTCACCAGGGGTAAATGGAACAGCTGCTTGTCCCGTACCTAATGATGACCCTTGTAATGCTCATGTCATAGCAGTTGGATGTGGTGGAGCTAAACTTACTGGAGATAATACAGGGATGACAAATTCAGGGATTTCAGCACCTTCATGTGGCGCTTATGCTGGAGGAGATGTGTGGTATTCAATTACTGTTCCAGCTTCAGGAATTGTAAAAGTCGAAACTTATGAATTAACATTAAATGATGTTGGAATGTCTATTTATTCTGAATCTGGAGGTTGCGGAGGAACATTAACTGAAATTTCTTGCGATGATAACAGTGGTTTTGGAAATATGACAAAAACTATGTTAACAGGGCAAACTCCTGGAAATACATTATACATAAGAGTTTGGGATAATGGAAATAATCAAACAGGAACATTTGAAATTGATGTTGCCGATATGAGTACTGATTATTGTGTAACAGGTAATTCAATTGACCAAGGTAACGGATGTGCTCAATTAACACCTGCAGCTAACGGTCAAATTGGAACCATTTGGGATGCTGATGATAAATTTGATTTTACGGCTGATTTCATCTTTGATTTTATTGTTAATTTGGGTAGTAACGATGCTGGAGCTGATGGAATTACTTTTGTGATACAAAACGACCCTGCTGGTTTATCTGCTGCTGGTGGTGCTGGTGGATCTATGGGCTCAAGTGGGATAACTAATTCCTTAATTGTTGAAATTGACACATATTTAAATTCGGAAGACCGAAGTGATGGATTGCCAGGTGTAACTTGTGCAGCTGGTTCGGACTGGGATCATTTAGATATTTGGTTGAACGGAGATGTAAATCCTGGTAGTTGTTCTGCTGGAACAAGGTATATTCCTAATGCAGTAGAATTATTAAGTGGTGGGTCATTGTACAATATTGAAAATGGATTAGACCATACATTAAGAATAACTTATACATCTGCTTCTCAGACTTTAACTGCCACCGTTTTAAATGCAGCTGCTACTGTAACCTATGGAACAGTTTCATATAGCCCAGTTGACCCTATGGTTCTTTTTGGAACTAATGCTCCATATTTTGGATTTACAGCTTCTACAGGAGGGTTGAACAATCAGCAAACAGCTTGTTTAGCACCATCTTTAGTTTTACCTATAGAGTTGGCTAATTTTAATGCTAATTGTGTTGATGGACGAGTTAAATTAGATTGGGCAACCCTCTCTGAGATAAACAACGATTATTTTACTATCGAAAAAAGTACTGATGCGATTAATTTTGAAGAAGTTACAATAATTAGCGGAGCAGGGAACAGTAGTAATGTTATTAGTTATTCTTGGAATGACGACAATCCATTAGGTGGTAACACTTATTATAGATTAAAACAAACTGACTTTAATGGAGAGCATTCTTATTCTGAATTAGTTACTACATCTTGTAAAACGAAAGGAGATTTAACACTTTATCCAAACCCATCAACTGGTATTTTTTCGTTAGAATACTTTTCTGAAAAAGATGAAGAAATAACTATTGAAATATACAATATGGCTGGACAGCTTGTTCAACAAAAAACGTATTATGAATTACCAAAAGGGATGTCAAAAACTGATGTTGATCTTGGTGAAATAGATAACGGAATTTATTTCGTTTATTTTTCTACTTCAAACAGAAAAATAGTTCAGAAGCTAACAATTGTAAACTAATCAGAACATTTAATAATGAGAAAGGTTGTTAAAATTGTTTATTCAAGAATGTATGAAAGTGATGATAGAATTTCTTTTTTAGAAAAAGTATTGGTAACGACTATAACACTTTCAATATTGTTAACCGTAATTTCTTTTACAATAATTAAATCGATTTAATTATAATTCCGAAATAAAACTTCCGCAAGACCTTCTTATTTCTAATCTATTTGGTAATGAAACTTGTTTGTATTTGTAATTTTCATTGTTCTTAATGTTATCAATTAGCATCTCTACAGCTACAGCTCCCATATTTGTAATAGGTTGCACTACAGCAGTTACTGGTGGGTAACATAATTTAAAAGCATCAATATCATCAAAACTCACCAAAGCAATATCTTGAGGTATTTTAATGTTCATCTCTTTCAAGCTTTCTAAACAAGCAACTGCTATATTATTATTGGCTACAAATAATGAATTAATGCTTTGTGGTGGGCTCAACAATTCTTTTAATTCTCTAAGAACATCTTCTTTAATGTTATCAAAAGAGATTTCTTTAATTAAGTTTTTATCAACTCTAATTCCATTTTCTTTTAAGGCCTCTTTATAACCTAATGTTCTTTCTTTTAATGAACTAAGGTGAGATGGACTAATTGTTAAATGACCAACTTTTTTATTCCCTAATTGTATTAAATGGTTAACCGCTTCTTTAGCTCCAAGTCTATTTTCAACTCCAACATAATTGGTTTCAATTTTTGGAATATTTCTATCAATGAGTACAAATGGAAAATCATTTTTCTTTAAAAGCTTTATGTCATTATTGTTGTTTTGAGTTGTAGATATTATTAATCCATCAACTTGTCTGTCAACCAACATCTGAATTAATTCAGATTCTTTTTCAGGGTTTTCATCAGAACTACAGATAATAAGGTTATATCCATTTGCAGTACAATTATCTTCAATACTCCTACACATTTTTCCATAAAATGAATTTGAAATATCTGCTACAACCAAACCTATGGTATTTGATTTTCCTATTCTTAATCCTCTCGCAAATTGATTTGGTTTGTAGTTGAGTTCCTTTACCTTGTCTCTTACTCTTTGTTGAGTGTCTTTGTTAATTCCTTTTTCATCTCCTCGATCATTTAACACGAGAGACACAAGCGTTTTAGAAACACCTAAACTTTTGGCAACATCAGCTAAAGAAATTTTCTTCATCGGAATAAACTTTTTATAAAATTACTAAATCGTTTTAGAAAATTGTAAATTAGCATCTGAAATTATTAAAATGGTAACAAAACAAGGCTTTAAAAAAGCATTTATAGTAATAACCTCATTGTTTTTTATGTGGGGATTAATTACTGTTTTGGTTGACTCCCTTATCCCGAGATTAAAAGAAATTTTTGAAATAGACAATACTCAAGCAGTGTTGGTTCAATTTGCATTTTTTGGGGCGTATGGTTTACTTTCTATCCCTGCAGGCAACTTGCTACATAAGATTGGTTACAAAAGAGGAATCATGCTCGGTTTGGGAATTATGGGGCTAGGTAGTCTGTTGTTTTTACCTGCCGCATCTATGCGACTATTTCCTTTATTTATGTTGGGCTACTTCATTTTAGCAGCGGGAATGGTAATCTTACAAGTCGCCGCGAATCCTTATGTGACAGCTTTAGGAGATGAAAGAACTGCATCTAGCCGTTTAAATTTATCCCAAGCATTTAATTCACTAGGAACGACTATCGCTCCAATTTTAGGTGCTATATTTATTTTAAGTGATGATATTAAATCTTCCGAAGAAATTAAAGCTTTAAACGATACTGCTAAAGAAATATATTTTTCAGCAGAAGCTGCAGCAGTTCAAATGCCATTTCTGATATTGGCAATATCCCTATTAGTTTTGACAGGAATTGTATTTAGAGCTAAACTTCCACAATTGTTAAATACTGCAATTCATTCAAATTACGGACAAGCTTTAAAACATACTCGATTAAGTTTGGGTGCCATAGGGATATTTTTTTATGTAGGAGCTGAGGTTGCTATTGGTAGTTTTTTGGTGAACTATTTTTTAGATATGGAATTGGCAGATGTGATTCGAAACAATAGTTTTATGGCTAGTGTTGCTTCGTTATTCCATGGTGATGATTTAGCATTGGTTGATGATAAAGGGATTGTAGGGAGTTTCAATGTGCTTTATTGGGGAGGTGCTATGATAGGTAGATTTGCTGGGTCTTATTTAACGAAAGTTTATCAACCTCAAAAAGTATTGAGCTTTTTTGCTGTTGCAGCAATTTTGTTAATCGTTCTATCAATGTCGACTAATGGACTTGTTGCTTTGTGGGCTGTATTAGCTGTGGGATTATTTAACTCCATTATGTTTCCAACCATATTCAGTTTGGCTATCGAAGGCTTGGGAGAATTAAAGCCGCAAGGATCAGGGTTGTTGTGTACTGCTATTGTTGGTGGTGCATTTGTCCCATTAGTATTTGGTTACCTTTCTGTGGAGGCTGGTTTTAAAGTAGCGTTTATTTCTACTATCTTATGTTATGCTTACATCTTCTTTTATAGTTGGAAAGTAAAAACCAGTTTAACTTAGATATGATGAATTTTATAAAATATTCTGCTGTTGTATTTTTGATATTGACACTATGGAGCTGCGGTTCGGAAAAGAAACAATTAGCAACAGTTGATGCTTATGAAAAAGTAAACCCTTTTATTGGAACTGGTGGTCACGGACATACTTATCCAGGAGCAACGTTACCTTTCGGGATGGTACAATTAAGTCCAGATACCCGGCTAGAAGGTTGGGATGGATGTTCAGGATATCATTATACCGATTCTATTATCTATGGATTTAGTCACACTCACTTAAGCGGAACTGGAGTAGGTGATTATGGAGATGTGCTGTTAATGCCAACACAAGGAAAGGTGCAATTTGATAATGGATATAAAACAGGAACGGAAAATGGTTATTCCTCTTGGTTTAAAAAAGAAACAGAAAAAGCGAGTCCGGGTTATTACGAAGTTAAGTTAGAAGAACATGACATTGATGTGAGACTAACTGCTACCGAAAGAGTTGGAATTCATGAATACACATTCAATAATGCTGATACAAGTAATGTAACGCTGGATATAGAGCATCGCGACAAAGTGAACGATTGGGACATCAAAATCATCAATAAAAAAGAAGTTGAAGGCTTTAGAATCTCCCAAGCTTGGGCAAAAGAGCAACATCTGTATTTTGTAATTCAGTCTTCCAAAGAATTTGATTTTAATCAATCTTTAGGAGAAGCACTTCCTTTTGGAGAAAGAGATAGACTCACTAGAACAAGAAAATTAGCTTTAAGATTTATTAATCAAGCAGGTGAGAAAATAATGTTAAAAGTTGGAATTTCTGCAGTGAGTATAGAGGGGGCACGAAAAAACTTAGAAGCTGAGGCACCACATTGGGATTTTGAAAAATACCTTTCTGATGCTAAAACTACTTGGATAAAAGCGTTGGATAAAATTAAGGTTAAAGGTGGTTCTGAAGAAAAACAAGAAATATTTTATACAGCATTATATCATTCTATGATTGCTCCAAATGTTTTTAGTGATGTGGATGGAAAGTACAGAGGAACAGATTTGAAAGTTCATCAATCAGATGATGGACCAGTTTATACCGTTTTTTCTTTGTGGGATACTTTTAGAGCAGAACATCCATTATTTACCATTATCGAACAGAAAAAAACCAACGAGTTTATTAGAACATTTCTTAAGCACTACAAAAATGGAGGGCAATTACCCATATGGGAATTAGCAGGAAATTACACTGGTTGTATGATAGGTTACCATTCTATTCCAGTAATTACTGATGCTTATGCAAAAGGAATTAGAGATTATGATGCTGAGTTGGTTATGGAAGCTATGTTACACAGTGCTAGAATGGATAAGTTGGGGTTGGCATCATACAAAACGAAAGGATATATACCTGCTGGAGATGAATCAGAATCGGTATCTAAAACCTTAGAATATGCTTATGATGATTGGTGTATTGCCCAAATGGCGCATCACATGGATTTAGAAGATACTTATGTGGAGTTTATAAAAAGAGGGCAGTATTATAAAAACATTTTTAATGCAGAAAGTGGATTTATGCAAAGTAAAATGAATGGGGGCTGGAGAAGTGGGTTTGATCCAGCGGAAGTGAACTTTAATTTTACTGAGGCAAATTCTTGGCAGTATAGCATGTTTGTTCCTCAAGATATTGGAGGGCTGATTGATTTACACGGTGATCTAGCTAATTTTGAACAAAAATTAGATGAATTGTTTACTACCGAAATGGAGTTGTCAGGAAGGCATCAATCTGATATTACAGGATTAATTGGACAATATGCACATGGAAATGAGCCGAGTCATCATATGGCTTATTTATACAACTATGTTGGAAAGCCATATAAAACGCAAGGACGAATTCATCAAATTTTAACCGAACAATATACAACTCAACCAGATGGTTTGTCAGGAAATGAAGATTGTGGACAGATGTCAGCTTGGTACGTTTTAAGTGCTATGGGGTTTTATGCTGTAACTCCAGGGTTAGATTATTATGCCATAGGAACACCTTTGTTTGATGAAGTAAAAATCAATCTAGAAAATGGAAAACAATTTAAAGTGATTGCGAATAATGTTTCTGATAAAAATAAATATATCCAAAGTGCAACAATTAATGGAGAGAAATTAAATAAAGCAGTACTCTATCATCAACAAATTATGGAAGGTGGAGAATTGATTTTTGAAATGGGACCAAAACCAAATAAAAATTGGGGGACAGAAGATATGCCAATTCCTCAAATAGAAGAAGAATTCCAAATTACTCCAGTTCCTTATTTTACAACTTCATCACAAACTTTTGAAGATAAGATAGAAATAGGGTTAAGCTCAGTTATTAAGGATGCTGAAATCTTTTATAAAACTGATGCTGAATTTATTAAATATGAAAAACCATTTGAAATAATGACTACTTCAAATATAGAAGCTTATGTTATAA
>JAESUI010000046.1 GCA_016763135.1 Flavobacteriales bacterium | reverse complement strand
TTAAATGATGGTTCCTGTAAAAAGAAAGATTGATTTGCTGGCGGTAAATTAAGTAATGGATATGGAACACTTCCAAAAATTTTTCCTCCTTCTAATTCAAAATCTGTAAAGCCTAATTGAGCTAAATAAAATCTTTTATCAAGTTTACTTGATATTCTTGTGTATTCGTTTTCTCCATTAATAATACCTTCAAGTCCTTGTGTAAACCTTAATTCAATTTTAGGGTATTTGTTTGGGATAGGAACTCTAAAGTTTTTTCCTTGGTAATACTGCTCGTTAGGAGCAAATCTAAAGTTAACACTATCTTTATCAGTTCCAACATGTTTATTCTCAATCAAATCAGGAGTAATAAACTCAAGGCTTCCTAATGGTCGTTGTTCTTTGTTTTCTAATATTACATTGTACGAAATACCACTATGAAATTCTCTCAAGTAATCTATTTTATAAGAATCAAAAAATAACATTCTATCGGTAGTCCCCCTTCTAAATGAAAGCAGAAAATTATCTTCATTTAAAAATTGTAAATCTTGTCCAGGAAAATTTGTTTCGTGTTGATAAGAAGCAATTATTCTATGCTGTGGATTAATTAAAAAATCTTTATTGAATGAATAGGTAAGAGCAAGTAAATATTTATATTCCTTATCTTTAAAACCATAAGCTATATAGTTATAATACATAAACTTCTTACTAAATTGTGTTGTGGTTCTAAAACCGCCTCTCAATCTAAAACCTTCAACATCATTAAAACTATAAAATGAATTTAAAGGTCCTACCTCAATTTTTCCAAATGAGTGCCATCCGGTAACAAATAAAAAGAGAATATCCATTGTTCTTTTAAAGGCTGGAATATTCTGGACACTATCTATCATTATATAAACTCCTTTTTCTTGTTCTGTTAAGGTATCAGGCCTATTTTCTACCCAAAACGAATCTGTTTTATTTTCCAAATCATCTTCTTTAATGATTTTTTCTACTCTACTATAAATTTCTTTGCCTCTATCCTTGTTGAAAACAAAATTGGTGTAATTGGTGGTTTTTTTACTAAACATTCCTTTACCCTTTTTTGTTATGTTATAATCTATAACTAATTTATCTTTTGAGAGCATCCAGATACTATCATTATAAAGAGTAAATTCTTGATCTAGTTTTAGATCTTGAACAAAGTTTAAGTTAATTTCATCAGCTACACTCATTTCTACTTTGGTAACAGCATAGGTTAGAGAGTCATTAAGGATATATATACTCCCTTTAAATGCAAAATCTGCTTTATTTCTAGGGGTAAAGGCAAGGTTTATACACTCCCTTCCATTTACCATTAATGTATCAATAATAAAGTATTTATAGATGGTTGTACCAAGTTCAGATATAGGACTGGTAAATTGGTTAGATAATAAATTGATATTATTATCATAGATGTCAATATCTTGATAAAGTTTATCCATTATAAATGACATTCCATCATCATCTAAATAGCCATCAAAACCAGTCATTTTAGTCCCGGATCTAAATTCCTTTAATGCTTTTGGTTTTTTTCGGTAATACATTTTAGATACAGTTTCTCTAAGGAAAATAGGGAGGAATGGCTTGCCATTAATTTCAGAAGTATCAATATTGTCAATTATTATCTGAAATTTCTTTTTCATCCATTTCTTATCTAAAAAATCTTGTGTAATATTATTTAGATCAATTTCTATTTTTTCGTATTTATCATATTCATAGAATTCTTCTGCTTCTTTTCTATTATCATTTTTATGTTCAATTACTTTCTTTATGAGTTGAACTGCCGGGTTGTCTTTATTTTTATACCTCTTTTTATCAGCTTTAACAGTAAAGGTTTCCATTTCTACTACATCATTCTGTAGAAAGAAATTAATTGTATTGGTTTTACCTATTTCTACTTTTTTTGAAGATGTTTTATAGCCAACAAAGGAGGCTTGTATAAAAGTTTTAGCCCATTGAGTTTCAATATAGTATTTCCCATCAAAATCTGTAGTTGTTCCAATATTGGCACCTTTAAAAACAACATTTACAAATGGTAATGGTTCTCTTGTTTTAGAGTCTAGAACAACTCCTTTAACTCGAGTAAGCTTTTGTGCATTGACATTTAGACAAAACAACATGCTTAAAAGGCATAAAATAAAAACCTTTTTGTAAAATGTTATATGTAATTTTTTGCTAATCATTTAATAAAATATCACCTAAATAAATTTTAGTTTTCATCAGTAAATCTTTAGGAATATTACTTCTAAAGATAAAAGGAGAAATGCTAATAAAACACTAAGGTTAACCATAAAATTGCGTCATTTTTCAATGTTACGAAAGTACTTAAATATTAATTGAACATTTGCTACCAAATACTATTTTTTTTAAGTGATTAATGACATAATACTTTAGTCTTTTAAACGACATTTTTTTGTAGATATTTAATTTACTTTTATATAAAATATATTTAATGAAAAACATATTTTTTATTTTATTGGTAATTCCATTTTATTCTTTTGCACAAAATAAAACTAAAGAAATGGTTAGGAAAGGTGTAGATACTACTAAATATGTTCCTGTAGGAATAAATATTGGTGATAGTGCTCCTAAAATTAATGCAACATCTTTAACTGGACGGAAAATTAATTCTACTGAAATTTTACAAGGAAAAAAAATAGTTTTAATATTCTATAGAGGTAAATGGTGCCCATATTGTAATAAGTTTTTAAGTAATTTAAATGATTCATTGCAATATATTTCAGACAATAATGCTGAAATAATAGTTATAGGTCCAGAGAGTTTTGAGAACACTGAAAAAACTGCAGATAAGGCAGCAGCTACTTTTGTATTAATACCAGATACAACACTACAAATACAAAAAGATTATGATGTCCTGTTTAGCGTCACCAAAAAATATCAAGGAAAAATTAAAACATTTTTAAGGACTGATATTGCTAAAAACAATAATCAAAAAGAGGCTACTTTGCCAGTTCCTGCAACTTATATAATTGATACAACTGGTAAAATTATATGGAGATATTTTGATTATGATTATTCCAAAAGACCTTCTGTAAAAGAAATTATAGATAATCTTAAATAAATGAATTTAACTCTTTCTTAAAACTATTGGGACTGACATTATTTATTTTAATTTTCTTGCACCCACAGAATTTAGAAAAAGATTCTAACTGTAAAGAAAATGATTTGTAAAATACATCAGTAGGTTTAAATCCTGTTTCAAACCAAATCCCTTTAACAGTAAAAAGTTTTGTTTGTCTATCTGCTTTTGCATCTAGCCGAGCAACAAATTCATTACCATACAAAATAGGTAAGGAGTAATACCCAAACTTTCTCTTTTTTTCAGGAACATAGCATTCTATTTGATAATTGAAATTAAAAATTTCTTTAATACGATTCCTTTGTATTATTAAATTATCAAAAGGGGAGAGGATGTGGAGTTGTTTACTACTTTTTAATGATTGATTAATAAGACTATTGGTTGTATAGTAGGTAGTATTGGAGGATTCTATTTGAATCATTATTATTTCTTTATCTTCTATAAGTTGTAGTAGTATTTGTTTTACAATAGGTTTAATACCTTTTCTTAAATAACATATTTCGTTTAGTGATACTAACCCATGCATTTTTGTAGCATTACTTATTAAATGGTGGCAGTATTCATTTGTGCTAGGTAAACTTGTGTTTGCGTTTTTTGGTAAAACACGTTCAGTTAAATCAAATATTTTTTGAAAACCTTTCCTATTACTTATCATTAAACTACCATCCATAAAAAGGTTTGTTAGTGCAATTTTAGTAGGTTTCCATTCGTACCATCCATTTGACTTTTTAGGAGTTTCAAAGTCTTTAGATTGAAGCGGTCCTTCAGCTTTAATCCTATCCATTACATGTTTATCCACTTTCTTGTCTCTTGGAAACCAGTGTTTATCTCCTGTTTTATATTGCTCTTTTCGGTATAAACTAAAACGAAAATCTTGCATAGGTAAATAAGCTGCAGCATGGCTCCAATATTCAAAAATAGATTTATCGCTCATTAATTGGATCAAATCCTCTTTTCTAAAGTGTGGATTACGAGAATAAAGCACATGGTTATGAGCCCTTTCAGTAACAGAAATGGTGTCTATTTGAACATAACTGATTTGTTGAATCGTTTTTAATGGATTCATTTTCGAGCTATCTAATCCTTGACTAGAAATAGACAATTTACGAGCTTCTTTTTGTGATATAAGATTTGAATAAGGCATAAATACAAGTTGTTTTTCAAACAATAGTTTTTTGAAATTTACTTCATTTCACAATAAACATTTAATTTTTAACAATGGGGAGGTAAATTTCAAAACGAGTACCTATATTGAGTGTTGAGATAATATTAATGTATCCATCAAGAGCTTTAACACGTGTGTGCATATTTTTTAGACCAATGCCCTTTTTTACCTTATCTAATTCAAAACCAATGCCATCATCTTCATATATGAGTTCTATTTGATCTAAATCATTTTCTTTTAAGCTTAAAGTTATATTAGAAGCTTTTGAGTATTTAACCGAATTATTAAGAATCTCTTGACATATACGATAAATCTGAGTATTCAGAAGGTCAGATAAGTCACCTTCAATTTGAAATTTAAAATTCATTTTTACATCAGAATTTGTATAAAAGCTTTCGATTAAATTATTAATAATAACTTTTAGTGGATATTTTTTAAGAAGAGGGGAAGAGAGACCATGAGAAATATTTCGACACTCATGTATCGCATTCTTCATATGTTCCATTGCTAAAGTTAATTCTTCAGAGTTATGAGCTATGTCTTTTTCGATTGCGTTCAATTGCATGTTTGTCGCAACAAGTATTTGTCCTAATCCATCATGCAATTCCATACCTATTCTGTTTCGTTCAGTCTCCTTCCCTTCAAGTAAGGCATGTTTAATTTGTTTGTCAGTTTCCTTTTTTACTGAAAGGTTGATAATAAATACAATGTATTCATTCTGTTCTTTTTTAATTATTGATCCACCTATAAGAATTGGGATATGATGCCCATCTTTATGAATGTATTCTTTTTCAAATGGTGTCCAGAATCCTTTTTCTTCAGCTTCGACCATTGCTTTTTGATCAAGATGTGAAAATTTAGAAGGTGTTAATTTAGTCCAATCAAGAGTTCCATCAGATAAATTTTCTCTAGAATAACCTATCATTTCCAAAAATGTATCATTGGCGTCAGTGATATTCCCTTTAGCATCAGATTGTATAATTCCAATAAAATTAGAAGATTTCCATCTTTCAAATTGCGCAGCATTTGATTTGTTTTTTTCTTCAGCCTTTTTTTGTTCTGAGATATCCGAACAGAAAGCCATATAGCTCTCATTGTTTAAGGCTACAGCTCTAATTAGAGTGTCAATTTCTTCTCCATTTTTTTTCCTTAAAATAATTTCAGTTTCCATTTTATTTTCATGCTGTAGAATAGCAAATGTCTTTTTTGTGCTGGCTAAAGAACTAGGAGCAACTAAATCTGATATTTTCATATTCAATAATTCAATTTTTGAATATCCAGTCATCTCCACTGCTGCTTCATTAACATCTATATAGTTAGCTTCTGCATCTACAATAAAAATTCCTGCAGGCACATTTTCTAAATATGTTTTATATTTTTTCTCACTTAATTTTAAAGCTGCATTTGCAAGTTTTAATTCATCTTTTGAACGATCAATTTCTCTACCTATATGGCGCGATACAAATGTTGCTACAAATCCAGCAATTACAATTAATAGAACTGTAAAAAGTGCCGCTATAAAAGCTGGGTTAATATTGGAAATTCTATTGAAAGAAAAAACCAAAATCTCGCCTAGAATAACTGATAATATCAAAAGTGGAAAGAAGTACTGGGTTAAATAACTTCTGGTTGAGCCATCTGTAAACAATTTTAATGGAAAAGCATCTTTGTTTATAGTTAATGTTGATAACGAAAGAAATATAAAGCCAAGGGAAGTAGTTAAAGCCATAGGGACAGTAGACCCAAGATCATACAATAGAGGAGATCCATATAGGTATGCTAGACAAAAAACAAAACCCGTAAGTAATACAAAAATACTAAGTACGTTTCCAAAATATTCTATATATATGTTATTACTACGTTGTTTTTTTTGAATAACTAAAATATAAGAAGATAGTCCTGAAAGAAAAAAAGCAGCGCCAGTTGCAGGAGACATTCGAGCCAATGGAATTCCATTTAAGCTCCCAGCTGATGGAACAAAAGTTTCTTCAAAATTTAAATCCATACCAAAAAAATATCCAAGGACTTCAAGTATTCCAAAAGCAGAAACAATAAAAGTGAATATCAGTAAGATAAATATTCTTGCATTTGATGGCCTTCTGAAATTGAGAAAAAGAGTTACTAGACCAAGAAAGATAAAACATAATGCGGTACTTGGTGCCATAGGGATATAGCCTTCTCGAATACTGCCAAGTAAACTTAGTCCAGGCAAATAGGATATTAGACCAAAAAAAGCAATTACAATTATGCTTACAGATCCAATATTGGGCAATATATTCCAAAACCTTCTCATACTATCAAAAAAATCAATTCACTATCAATAATAAATTTCAAGTTACTAAAAATCAAGAATATAATCCAAATCAATTATGACTTTAGTCATAATTGATTAATTTTAAAAGAATCAGAGTTGTTAAATAATCAAATTTCGCTATCCATCATATCTGTTACTACATGATAGCGAGGGTCATCGATAGAAGTTTCAATCACTTCTACGAACTTAGGGTTTGCTTTAAGCATAAGAGTTATGCATTCAGGACTAAGATGGGTAAGTTTTACTTCCTTACCTAAGTCTAAATACTTGCTGGTTATATTTCTTATGGCTTCAATTCCAGAATGGTCGGTAACTTTCGATTCTATAAAATCTATTTCGATTTTTTGAGGATCATTTTTAGCATCAAATTTTAAACTAAATGTTTGAGAAGAACCAAAGAATAGTGGGCCCCATATTTCATATACTTTAGTCCCATCTTCTTTAATTCGTTTACGGGCTCTAATCATTGTTGCGCTTTTCCAAGCAAAAGTTCCAATAACGACCATAAACATAACCCCAACCAAGGCTGCTATGGGAACTTGCTCAATTAATGGTGCTGCAAATAATATGAAACAAAGTAAACTGATTGCTGCAACGACTCCTGATAATCGACCTCGACCACCACTATTGACATTAATGATAGATTGTCCG